>JAYUJV010000434.1:0-6238 GCA_043764975.1 Saprospirales bacterium | reverse complement strand
GTGCCTTGTAGAAATTCGAGTTTTTGCAAAATGAAGTCGGAAGAAGCGGAAAACTGTTTGAAGTCTGGCGAAAGCCGACGAGTTTTTTCCGCGCCGACGTAATTTTAAGCAAAAAGTACGGAATTTATGCAGAGCACTTGATTTTTTTGGTTACTTTTTCTTTACTCCTTCCCTTTTGGGGAAGGTCGGGATGGGGCAGGAAAAAAGTGACAAAGGACAAGCTAAAAAGTTCCGACAAATCAAACTCAAATCAGTCAATTTTAAAGACGTTTCGCAACGCCAGTTATTCAAAACCTGCGTTTAGATTTTTTCAAACCGAAAATGGCTAAACAAGCGCATAAAAAAAGCGTAATTTATTGTCAATCAATAAATTACGCTTAATAAGAGTTGGCCGATAAGGATTCGAACCTTAACAAGCAGAACCAAAAACTGCTGTGCTACCGTTACACCATCAGCCAATAATAAAATACCTCGAAAGGTCTTTTTTTCAAAAGCGATGCAAAGATATGGTTAGTTTTTAAAATCTGCAATATTTTTATATGTTTTTTTCAGACTTTTTTTCTTCGGCGCTATTTGGCGCATTCAAAACAGCATCTTCTTTGGCTTTTCGAGTGTTTTCGCGCCGCTCTTTTGACTCCTCGTCTAGTTTTTCGTAAGCCTTTATAATGTCTTTTACCAAACGGTGGCGCAATACATCTTCTGTTGTGAGGTACGTGACGGCGATACCGCTGATGTTGCTCAAGATTTCGAGGCCTTGTTTCAAGCCCGATTTTTGATGATACGGCAAATCTATCTGCGACAAATCACCCGTGATGATACATTGTGCAGATGGGCCGAGTCGTGTCAAAAACATTTTGAGTTGTAGCGGCGTAGCGTTCTGCGCTTCATCGAAGATAATGAAAGCATTGTCAAGCGTGCGACCGCGCATATAAGCTAAAGGTGCGATTTCGATAGTCCGATTTTCTAGGAAAAAGGCAAGCTTTTCTGATGGAAACAAATCATCGAGCGCATCGTACAATGGGCGCAAATATGGATCTACTTTGTCTTTTAAGTCGCCCGGCAAAAAACCGAGGTTCTCGCCAGCTTCGACAGCTGGGCGCGTGAGGACAATTTTTTTGACCATTTTGTTCTTCAATGCACGCACCGCCAATGCCACAGCTGTATAGGTTTTTCCTGTTCCTGCTGGACCTATCGCAAACACAATATCGTGTGTATCAACGGCTTCTACTAATTTTTTCTGGTTGTGGGTCTTGGCGCGAATCGGTTTGCCGTCGCGGCCATGCACAATTACGTTGGCATCGTTGCCATGGTTCGTTTCTACTATCCGCACCGCAAATGGGTTGTTGCCAGCCATGATGTCTTCTACGGTTTGCACGCTCAATTCTTTGAGTTCTTTGAGTGTGCGAACCATTAACTCAAAGCGCGTTTTGGCGCGTTGGGTTTCGTTTTTTTCGCCCACCAGACGCAATGTATTCCCCCTTGACGTAAAGACTACATCAGGAAATGCCTGACGCAATATTGCTAATTTTGCGTTGTTCTCGCCAAACAAATCTAGCAAATCCACCCCTTCGATGGTCAATAAAATTTCACTTTGAGTACTCAAATTCTTAGCTCTTTTTCGTTGTGAATATTATAAATATAGATTACTGACAAAAATATTAAAAATTATATTGATAATAAATTTATGTATAAATAATTTAACATCAATATTTTAAAACTAAAATTATTAAAAATTAAAATTATTTTAAAAATAAAAGACTAGCGAAAATAGATTTATTTTTTTCAAAATAAAAAAATAACAAACGCTACGTGTATGGCTATTTTTAAAATAGGCTTTATTTTTCTACAAAAATGATATTTAATAATTGTATTTTTGCATGATTTGCAAATATACAACTGTATTTTTTTTCACGCAAGCGCACAAGATGACTATTGTTACACTTACTTCTGATTTTGGTCTTCAAGACAACTATGCTGCCAAGCTAAAAGGCGCTTTGCTACGGCATTGCGTACATTTGAACATCATTGATGTAACTCATAACATCAAAAATTACGATATAGTTCAATCGGCTTATGTGGTGCGTAATATGTACGAAAGTTTTCCCGAAAACACGATACATATAGTGAGCGTAAACAACTTTTATTCGCCCGAAGCGGCATACGTTTTGGTGTCGCACCAAGGACATTATTTTTTGGGTCCCGACAATGGTGTTTTTTCGCTCATTTTTAGTGAGCAGCCAAAGATATTGTATAAACTTGAAAGTAAAGACGAAGTAGGCAATCTTTTTAAATTAGATGATATTTATGCGCGCGCAGTAGCGCATATCGCGAACGAAAACCCAATAGAAGACATCGGCGAACCGTTAGCATCATTGACCGAACGGATTAGTTTGCAAGCCATTATTGGTCCAACGCAGATTCGCGGCTCAGTTATTCACATCGATAATTTTGAGAACGTGATTTTGAACATCACGCGCGAACTTTGGGAAAGATACAGTTATTATCGTCATTTTGCCTTGTTTTTTAAGCGACATGACGCCATTACAACGCTGAGTACTTGTTACAGCGATGTGCCGATTGGCGAAACACTTTGTCAGTTCAACTCCGCCGACCACCTCGAAATAGCCATCAATATGGGCAAAGCTGCGACGATGCACAACCTTACAATAGACGATACCGTGCAGTTGGATTTTTATTAAAAAAGAGTTATCGGTTAAAAATCGCAGAAGGCGTTACCAACACCTTTAAGGTGTCGGTAACGTAATAAACGTAACAAAACAAAAAAAGTAGTGATCAAACGAATTGTAAAACTCACATTTAGAGTTGCTGAAATAGATACTTTTTTGGATATTTTTGAACAAAGTAAACAAAAAATTCGTGCGCGCGAAGGATGTCGCCATGTAGAGTTGCTACAAATGCCCGATGCACCGCATGTTATGTTTACATTCAGTATCTGGGACGACGAGTCAGCACTTGAAAGTTATCGAAATTCAGAATTGTTTCGAGTGACTTGGGCAGCTACCAAAGCACTTTTTGAGGACAAACCAGCCGCTTGGACTGTGCAATTAATCAATGCGGCAGTTTAGTTTTATATACTAAAATGCGTTTAGTTTTACCGTTTTACGAATTTGGTTTTATTATCTACGATTCGTATTTTATTTTACTTGTAAAATACGATTCGATATTTATTTTATTTACGCTTTGAAGTTTAAATTCGTGTATTCGTAGCTAGAAAATACTGTATTAGATGTTTTTAGCTACGAATACACGAATGAAAATACTAAATTAGAGTCAAATTTTATCGAATATTTTATAAATAAAAAACACTAATCGTAGTGTAAACCTTATGCACTCCAGTATAATAAAAAAAAGAGCTATCCTGTTTTTCAACAATGATAGCTCTTTCTTACTATAAAACCTTTTCTACTACAAATCCATCAACAATGTGATTGGATCTTCTAATAGTTTTTTTACTTTTACTAAAAACGTAACGGACGAGCTTCCGTCTATCACGCGGTGATCGTAGCTGAGTGCGAGGTACATCATCGGGCGAATTTTGACTTCGCCGTTTATCGCCATTGGGCGATTGATGATGGCGTGCATACCCAATATCGCCGATTGCGGTTCGTTGATGATTGGTGTACTCATCATTGAGCCAAATACGCCACCGTTTGTGATGGTGAATGTACCGCCTTGCATCTCTTGCAGCGTCAATTTACCAGCACGTGCTTTTTCAGCCAATGCTTTGATTGCTTTTTCGATTTCGGCTAAGTTCATACTTTCCACATTTTTTACGGGCGGCACTATGAGGCCAGTCGGCGTAGAAATAGCAACCGAAATATCCACAAAATGATTATTGACGATATGGTCGCCATCAATCATAGCATTTACTTCAGGCATTTCCATCAATACCTTTGCACAGGCTTTCGCAAAAAGCGACATATAACCGAGCTTGATACCATATTTTGCAACGAAGCGCTCTTGATATTTTTCGCGCAAAGCGTTTACTTCCGTCAAATCTACTTCGTTGAAAGTAGTAAGCATGGCTGTGTTATTCTTAGCAGACACCAATCGCTTGGCGATGGTTTGGCGCATACGACTCATCTTTACACGTGTCGTTTCGCGATTTCCTGCAACTGGTGGTGCAACTGGCGCTGATTCAACTTTAGGTGCAGCAGCTTGAACTGGTGCTGCAACTGGTGCTGGCGCAGCTTTCATAGCATCATCTTTCGTGATGCGGCCATCTTTGCCGGTGCCTGGCACTGAACTTTGGTCTATTCCTTTTTCGTCTAATATTTTTTTGGCAGCCACCGAAGGATGTCCTTCTGCATACGAAGCCGATTTGGTTTCGACTACTGGTGCAGCCTCAACTACTTTCGCTGGTGCCGATACTACTGCTGGTGCAGCTACGGCCGCCGCTGCATCAGTATCAATACGAGCGACTACATCGCCGATTTTTACATCATCGCCTTCTTTAATGAGCCATGTTAATTTGCCAGCTACTTCTGCTGGCAACTCCAATGTCGCTTTGTCGGATTCGACTTCGGCTAATACTTGATCACGTTTCACGACGTCACCGTCTTTTGCTACAAATACAGAAATGGTTGCTTCCGTAATCGCCTCGCCAATGGTTGGCATTTTTATATCTACTAAAGGCATAATTATTTATATAATATATGATTTGGAAATTAAATTTTAAAAATCAAATTAGTTTATGCTGCAAAGATACTGATAAAAGTATATATTTTGCTCAAATTATTTATCATTTCTTGTAGTCAAAACGATAAATAATACCGTCTTGTTCTTTTTTACCTTCATTGGATATATATAAGGTACCGTCGGCCTCAAATAATATGCCTTCGGGTTGTACGTGTATTTTTTTATCAAGTTTTTCGATGTTTAGTATTTTGCCTTCGGGCGAAAGTACCAATAGTAATTTGCCAACTGACGATAACATATACAACTCGCCAGTCAATGGATGAACGGCGATGGCCGATGGGCCAAAATGAAATTCGGTTGCTGTGGCATCAAAATACTTGTCAAAACCCGATTGTCCTTTCAAATTAGTGCTTACAAAATCTTGGATTTGCGACAATGAAATCGTGAACAAAGGTTTTTCGCTACGTTTTTTTGTCGTCAAGCTAAATCCATATACTGAGCGCTCAAAGGCATTTTCCGTAACGCCTTTGCAAGCGATAAACAGTTGATTGTGCGCTTTGTCGTAACCCAATCCTTCGAGGTCAGCATCTTTGCCGAGTCCGAGATCGTAGCGATCTACGGTTGGCGTTGGATTCTGGATTGCTGATGTAGCATATAATACGCCTTTACTTTTCAAGACATAAGTGGTGTCGCGCACGGTTTGCAAATCTTCGTAATCGCCTGGATCTTTAAACGTAACTTGGCGTTCGATGTTTCCAGTTTTTTTATTTAAATAAAAAATAATGCCTTGTTCATCTTGTATGGCCACGAGTTGGCTGCCATCGCCCGAAAAACCCAAGCCAGATATTTCTTTTAATGCAACTGGCATCACCATCGTTTGCGTTGGTTCATTGAGTTGATAAGGCAATGGATTTATTGAACTTGTCATTTGCTTTTTTGTAGCGCAAGCACTGATGACTAATATGAGTATAAATAGGTTTTGGAACATTTTTTTATTTTTAAAATTGTATTAATGCTTGATTTTTGATGTGGGTTTAAAGTAGATTAAAATTTAGTAATTTTCATTTTAGATTCTAATTGCCATCGACGATTACTTTTTTTCACGCAGAGGCGCAGAGAACGCGGAGTAAGAATATTAAAATCTTCGATTTAATTTGTTAATTATTCATGTTAGTTTTTAAAATAAAATGTTAGAAAATAAAATAAAAATTATTTATTTAATCACAATATACTGACAATCAAGTTATTCTCTTAATTTCTTTAATTCTCTTAATTTCTTTAATTCTCTTAATTTCTTTAATTTAGACTATTACCTTAATTTCTTTAATTATCTTAATTTTTTTAATTTTCAAAAAACTACTCCTTTCTGATCTGCAACAACGCATCATAAAGTTGTGAATTGAGCAAAGCGCGCGTGTCGTTTCGCTTCATATAATCGTATTTGATGGACTTTAGACGACCAGTTTTAACGTCATAAATAGTGCAAAAAAACAAGGTATTGTATTCGGGTTTTATGGATTCGTAAATCGAAAAAGGCATCATCGGCAAATAGCCGATGCCTGCTAATAGTAACAATCCA
>JAYUJV010000433.1:0-2347 GCA_043764975.1 Saprospirales bacterium | reverse complement strand
GAGATGGAAAAAACTTATATAATAAGATTAGCATTAATACCGCTGTCACAAGTGCCGTAGATAAGAATCTGAATACTCTTACGACCTTTTCCTTCAATGGCTCTACCAACGTTTCGTAAGAAAGGGTATGAGGATTGAAGACAAATTTTACTTTAGCCATGATTTAGTTTACTTTAACGTAGCGCTCAAATTTTGCAAAAAAAAGGTTGAAAATTGAGGTCTGTCTGATTGATTTTTTACTAAATAATTTATTAAATTAGGGAAAATCTTTTCAAAGGTAATTATTAACGTTCAAAAAAGGAAACATTCACGGAATAAAATGTAACATAGCAATCAAAAAAACAAAACTTTAACATATAGAGATTTTAAAATATTTAAATTTATTTTATAAATAAAATATCATAAAGTAGTATATTTACTTATTAATATATTGTTATATAATAAAATATATAATTATATTTTTAACATATATCTGTTCGCCACCTATAATTTATATACTTTTATCCTGTTTTTGAGAAAGAAAAAGAAAATAAAAAAGGCAAATTTTTTTTGAAAAAAAGCAAATTTCAAGCTCTTTTTGACCAAAAAAATAAAAAATAATCAGTAATCTGTTACATGGAATCAGCGCAATAAGCGACTGCAATTTGTGCCGCGAGGGCTGCATTATTGAGTACCAACTCTATGTTTGAAGCAAGGCTGTTGCCACCAGTCA
The DNA here is from genome assembly GCA_043764975.1 of Saprospirales bacterium. Taxonomy (GTDB): domain Bacteria; phylum Bacteroidota; class Bacteroidia; order Chitinophagales; family Saprospiraceae; genus JAYUJV01. The sequence continues at coordinate 1,635 of JAYUJV010000433.1, read as the reverse complement.
GCTGATCGATTCGAGCCAATAAATAAGGTGTTATTTGTTTTCCTTTTATACCATTTTTGTCAGCGTCAGCAAGTGCCGTTTGTATTATTTTTTCGATCACTTCAGCGTCCATCGAGTGGGCTTCGGGTATTGGATTGGCAACGATGATGCCACCTTTTAAGCCTACTGACCATTTGCTGTGCATCAGCGCAGCGATTTCGGTTGCAGAATCCATCCGAAAGTCCACGCCGAAACCACTTTTGCGTGTAAAAAAAGCTGGAAAATCATTTGTACGAAAACCTAAAACTGGTACGCCATGTGTTTCGAGATATTCGAGTGTAAGTCCAATATCGAGTATAGATTTTACGCCAGCCGTCACGACCGCTACGTTCGTATTGGCGAGTTCTTGCAAGTCGGCCGATATGTCCATTGTTTGCGCTGCACCTCTATGCACGCCACCGATACCGCCTGTGGCGAACACTCGTATATTTGCTTTTTCGGCAATAATCATTGTAGAAGCTACGGTGGTTGCACCACTTTTTTTATTGGCCATCAGATAAGGAATATCTCTACGACTTACCTTGAGCATACGTGTGCCTTCGTTCGCCAGATGATCAAGTTCGGAAGCATTGAGTCCAGCTTTCAGTTCGCCATTTAGGATAGCAATTGTGGCAGGAATTGCACCGTTGTCGCGCACCATTTGCTCCACGCGTTGCGCCGTTTCTATGTTTTGTGGATAAGGCATACCGTGCGAAATAATCGTGGATTCGAGTGCAACAACTGGGCGACCTTCATGTAAGGCTTGCTTTACTTCTTCATTGATATTTAACATCTTATATAAATTTTTATTTTGTATATTATTAATTGTATGTATTTGGATATATTTAATTTTTTGTTAAAAAGAAAGCAAAAATGCAACAAATTTTATTAAATATTGTTTTTTTTACAAAAATAGAAACTATTCGACAAAAGTCTTGCAATTAAACGCTTAAAAGCCTAGTTTTACGTTCTATTTTATAGACAACATTGCAGCACAAAAAACTAAGCTTTTACAACCCAAAAATGATTATAAATGATACTTTATCGCAACATACACGTTATTGCATTTGCATTTTTTATGATACTTTCAATGGCCTTCAAGTCGCAAAATTCGCCTAATAAAAACATGGGCGTATTGGTCGTGAACCTCTCCAATGTTGATACGCCATCGGGTCGTGTACGTGTAGGTCTGTACAATCGCGATAATTTTCTGACCAAAAACTACATCATTGCTCGGAGCGTGGGCATCAATTCGCTCGGCAATGTGAGCGTCACGTTCAATGATTTGCCTTACGGCGAATATGCAGTCGCGGTTTATCATGACATAAATGACAACAAAAGCCTTGATAAAACGGCCATCGGAATCCCAAATGAGCCTTATGCTTTCTCGAATAACTACAAAGTATATATGCGTCCGCCAAGTTATGATGAAGTAAAAATAAATTTTCAGCAAGCCCTTACGCTTGATCTAAAATTGTTACGATGGTGGTAAGGGGTCATTCAAAAAATAACATACCCATTTTACTCGTCTTTTGAGCCAATACTGCGTTACAAAAAACGGTATGTAGCCCTGCTACACCCCCTTTTTTGTGCCTTGTCTTGACTCAAAATACTTCC
>JAYUJV010000432.1:0-2348 GCA_043764975.1 Saprospirales bacterium | reverse complement strand
GTTTCCAATCTTGCATATTGCGGTTAAAATTGCTTGCGCCAATGCCACTCGCCCATTTGTTACGAATAAAACACGCTTCGATAGCAGTTTGTTTTAGTTGAAAATAACTACTTGCCAATATTGCGGTTTCGCCAATTTGAGCGACTATTTTATTAGAAGTGTAATCGGTATTCAAAATGCTGTTATACGCTACACTATCTTTTTTGATGATGATAAAATGAGTTAGAACAATAAGTAAACTCAAGGTTAAAATACCTAAAATGCCAACGAGTACTCGTTTTTTAGGCATAAAATGATAAACGCTCATGGCCAATATAATCCACGCTGTCAATAATATTTCTTTTGAAAAAGATAATATTAAAGCAAAGAACATAAAGTAAAAAATTGGCTTTTGCCAAGGCTTTTCGTTATTTTTATACACACCGCCTATATAAAACACAAGGCAAAACGACAATACGGTACATAACATTGATGGCGTAGCCGTCAGCCCAGTAGCGCGATACAAAGTACCAAAATACGGATAATGTTCAAAAAGGCGAACTAAATCTGTTTCAAATCCCAAATATGCAAACGCAATGCCTAAGTATGCCGTTGATGCGACCCATAAACCCAAGTATTTTGTGGTCGAAAAAAACAAATTGCTCGCTCTTTCAATGCCTTCGTGCATGACATAAACCATGACCATCAACGAAATAGCAGCCAAATAACCACTCGAAACCGCCTCTAAGATAGAACCCATTACGCTACTTGATACTGCACCAAATATTTTATTGCTAACATAAACTATCAAAATACCTACATAACTATATGTGTATTGCGAAAATGCAAGTTCTTTTCTTTTTGGCCAATAATACCTTAAAAAACAAAAGCACATCGGGAGAAATAGCAACTCACTCAATTGCGCACTACGTCCCAAAATCGGTAATTGTTTGGCGTGTTGAAGGCCCAAACTAAAGATATAAACGATAAGCGTGTATTCAAAAAAACGCAATAAATTCGCTTCTTTTTTAGGATTCATAAAATTTTCTTTTTAAAAGATGTAAAAATACATACAAAAGTGTAATTTTATCGCTGCATTTAAAAATATTTGATTGCGGCAACGCAAAGACCTCGAAATCAGCATTTATTTTATTAACAAATTTTAGATTTAGTTGTACTGGTTTTATTTTTTAGTGCTTTTTTTATTACTCGCCCAAATAAGCAATAGACAATAAGCAATGAGCAACTATTCGAGCAAAATTTGCCTATTGTTTATTGCCAATTATACTGAATTTTGCACAAATTCTAATCAAATTTATATAATCAATTAATAACTAAATAGCTACTATTTTCATTAACAAACTAAACAAAACAATGAATCAGACAAACGCTTCTCGATTATTTTTAGCAAGCTGTATTGCGCTTATCACAACCTCTATGACCTTTGCCATTCGTGCTGGTATGGTTGGAAAACTTGGTACTGAATTTCAACTTGACAATACTCAGCTGGGTATGATTGTAGGCATGGCTGCATTGGGCTTTCCGATTGCAACGACGCTTGGTGGTTTTTTCGTGGATCAAGTAGGCATGAAACGTTGGATGTGGCTAGCGTTTGGCGCGCACGTAATTGGCTTATTGATGACCATTTTCGCATCAGGCTTTTGGACACTTTATCTTTCTACTTTTCTGATTGGTTTTGCCAACGGCTCAGTGGAAGCGGTTTGTAATCCATTGATTGCCTCTATGTATCCCGATAAAAAAATAGCTATGTTGAACAAATTTCACGTATGGTTTCCTGGCGGCATCGTGATTGGTGCTTTATTGGGCGCTTCGATGAGTCATTTTAACATTTCTTGGCATTGGCAAGTAGCGACTATCTTGATTCCAACTGTTTTGTACGCTTATTTGTTTTTCGGCCAATCGTTTCCGAAAACAGAGCGCGTCACATCGGGTGTGAGTTATGCTGAAATGTTTAGTGCAGTTTTGTCGCCGTTGTTTATATTCATGGCTATATGTATGTTCTTGACAGCCAATACCGAATTGAGTACAACCCAATGGATCGATAAATTGATAAAAGGAGGCAATGCGCTATTAATCTTAGCACTCGTGAATGGACTTATGGCTGTTGGTCGCTACTCTGCGGGTAGTTGGGTTCATCGTTTCAAGCCAGTGAATGTGTTATTGATGTCGAGCGTATTTGCGATATTGGGTTTATATATGTTGCGCACATTTGAGGGTAATATGCTTTATGTGGCAGCCTTCGTTTTTGCGATTGGCGTTTGTTTCTTTTGGCCAACCATGCTTGGGTTTGTGAGTGAAACTATGCCTAAAACTGGTGCGTTGGGCTTGTCTTTGATGGGCGGTGCGGG
>JAYUJV010000431.1:0-6263 GCA_043764975.1 Saprospirales bacterium | reverse complement strand
AACCAACTTCATGGAATGCTGCACCAAGTGTTTGTACAAATTGGCTACGATCTTCCTCATTGCCGTGTACAAATTTCGATAAATCTACAAGAGGTATTGCTCTTTTACTCATGGTTGTTTGATATAATATGACTCAAAAAGTTTAATCAAAGATACAACTTTTTCTAATTTTTTCCTAATAAATTATCGTTTCGGTTTGTATTTACTCATTTCAAGCAACTTTTGAGCATCATTAAGCGCAATCAATTGTTCCATTTTTGTATTCGGATAACGTTTCATATATGCTTTTATAATCTGAAAGCCAATCCAATTGGCTGTTTTGCCTGGCGCTTCGGGTGGCATTTTTGGTGCATTCGGACTTGGGCCAATTAGTTTCTTAATCTTTTCTGTTTCGGTAGAATAAAGCAGGTTTTCGCTCGTAAAGTGCGCCCAAAGATTGCTTTCGTTTTCGGCAACCCATTCGGTTTGCTTTTGCGTATATTCGAGTTTTACGCTATCGGGTGTAAATGGTAGCAACTGATCCATAATGTACAGCTTTTTGCCATTTTGTAGCATCTGCTCTAAAAGGCGATTGCTGTTTGCTGGGCCGAGTAAATCATCCGCTATATTTTCGATAACTTTCGATACAAGGTGCGTTCGATCCATGCTGCGCGCAATATATCTCGGAAAACGTTCTGTATTAAAAATATATGCCGAATAATTTTTACCTAAGTAAAAATCCCAACTCAAACCTACATTCGGAATACTATCGCCGTACAAAAAACAACCATAATTCAGCCCCGATACCGTAGAATTGATTGTTGGAACTTGTTGCTTTGGAAAATAATATTTAAAATATTTAAAAGCCTGCGTCAAATCCGATTCTATACTTTTTATATCTTTATAAACAATCTGACACGTGTCGTATTGTTTTCTGACATCAATATCTTTCAAAAAAAGACTTAGACCAGTTAAAATTTGACTCGAATCAGGTATGCGAACACCAATCACCATCGGAAATACTTTTGCAAATGCTGGGTGTTTTACTTTGAACTGCGACCAACCAATATCAATATGATTGGTATCAATCGCAAAAAGCTCTTGTTCCAAGCGATTGATTTTTATATCTACTTTTATATTCGATACATCTGGAACTTTGCGATCATCGCCACAGCTAAATAAGGTGCAACACAAAAGTATGCACATTAAAAAATAGAAATTTATACTTTTTTTTAAAAAAATCATTTAAAACTTAATTGTAAAACAATGAGAAAACATAACGCATAGCATATCGTCTTGGTATTTCAAAATCTCTTTTTTTAGTAAAAAGCGAAAACATTTGGCATTAGACAAGAAAACAGTAAAGTTATAATTTTGAAGTATTCCTCGTTTTAATCAGCAATAAATAATTGGCAATAAGCAACGTTTTTCGGCAATTGCTAATTGCTTATTGCACTGAATATTGAGCCAAATTTTACAACTTCCATTTTATTCGATGAATCGTTAATACTTACAAAATAAACTTAATCTACAATCATAGTTGCATGATCCAATTGCTGCTGACGGATATTCATCGGCACATCGCGATAACCATATTGTTGATTACGGAGTTGCGGCGTAAAACCTGCATCACGAATCGCTTGTTGTATGCCATCTGCCGTAAAACGGAAGGCTGCACCAGCGGCCGAAACCACATTTTCTTCGATCATAATAGAACCAAAATCGTTTGCGCCGCCATGCAAAGTTACTTGCGCAACTTGCTTTCCGACTGTCAACCAAGACGATTGTATATTGACCACATTCGGCAGCATGATGCGACTCATAGCAATCATACGGGCATATTCATCGCCTGTAACGGTGTTGCGCGCACGTTTTATTTTTTTCAAAATCGTATCTTCGTCCATAAATGGCCAAGGGATAAATGCCAAAAAGCCTTTGGCATCTGCTGGTTTTTCGGATTGTACTTGGCGCAAATCTGCATAATGTCGCATACGCTCCAAGTTGGTTTCTATGTGTCCGAACATCATCGTAGCTGATGTTGTGATATTGAGCTGATGCGCTGCGCGCATCACATCTAACCATTCTTGCGCACCACATTTTCCTTTCGAGATTAGTCGTCGCACACGATCGTCTAAGATTTCGGCACCAGCACCTGGCAAACTATCCAGTCCTGCGGCAACCAATGCCGCCAAGACTTCGGTATGAGAGGTTTTTTCTAACTTTGCAATGTGCGCAATTTCTGGCGGGCCGAGCGCGTGTAGCTTCAAGTTAGGATACAAACTTTTCAACTCTTTGAACAAGTCCACATAATATTTTAAGCCAAGATCGGGGTGGTGACCGCCTTGTAACAATAGCTGCTCGCCACCAAACTCGAACGTTTCTTCTATCTTCTTTTTATATTCTGCAATGCTCGTGATATAGCTTTCTTCGTGACCTGGGCGACGATAAAAATTACAAAATTTGCAATTGGCGATACAGACATTCGTCGTGTTGGAGTTTCTGTCTATAATCCAAGTTACGGTGTTATTTGGCACGTGGTGCTGACGCATCTTGTTGCCTACATACATCAAGTCGGCAGTCGGTGCGTGTTCAAATAAAAAAACGCCTTCTTCGGGCGTGAGCCATTCGTAGCGAAGGGCACGTTGCAATAAATCATCTATTTGCATCATTATTTCTTTTTTTGCTTTTACGAAAAGCATTTGCAAAATTACAAAACTTAATCATTTTCAACGATAAAAACAAAAAAGCATTTCGATAGGTTGCCGAAATGCTTTTTATTTTCAAAAATAATTGAAACTTTATAAAGATTTGATTCTGTTATATTCTTGATTGGTCACGATAACGCCAATGAGCGTGACCACCATACCAATTGCGATATAAATATCGAGGTGTTCGTGCAAAATGATAAAACCCAACGTGACGGCCACAATCGTATTGATGTAACTATGAATAGAAACACGCGCTGGCGTGTAAAAACTCAACACATATAAATAAGCAGCATAACCAACCAAAGAGCCAAATACAATGAGGTAAAGCATGGCGTAATAACCTTCCGAAGGCAAGGTTGTCCAAGATTGAGGTGTTTCTGAAAGACAGAAACTGATGAGCATATTTATAGTACCACCGAGTAACATTTGCATACCGATGGTCATATTTATACTGGTCGTGACTGGATATTTTTTTACGAATATACTTCCTAAACCCCAAGACAAAGTGGCAAATAATAGCAACACAACGCTCAGTCCAAAATCATTGGGATTGATACCGCTGATACCTTTGTAAGAAATCAATAAAATACCCGAAAAGCCAAGCAATAAGCCCAATATAATGGTAGATGTTATCCTAAATCCTTTGAATGCCAATAAACTCATCAAGGTAATGAACATCGGAGACAAGGCGCAGATGATGGCTGTCAGTCCGCTACTGATGTATTGTTCGGCATAACAAACCAATCCATTGCCACCAACTACCATCAATAAACCATTGATAGTCAATCGTTTAAAATCTTCGCTTGATGGCAACTTTGTTTTTTGAAGTAAGGCGATGACGACAAAAATAATCCCTGCCACCAAGTGTCGAACAGCAGCAAGATAAAATGGTGGAAAAAAGCCAATGGCTACTTTTATACCCAAATAAGTTGTACCCCAAAAGAAGCAGAGTAGCGCAAAGGCAATACCAGCCTTGGTTTTTTGTTGCATAACGTATTTTATTAAAATCAAAAACTAATGTGTAACGCTTAGATATGTATAAATTAATTTAATATGTCGCACCTACGGCGCTTGTGTAGCTACTCGGATCATTTAAAAGTTACCGATATGTCATGCCTACGGCATTTTGAGTATTACAAATGCCGTAGGCATGATATATCGGTAGAAAAAGGCAAATCTTCAATTCTTTTTTGAACGCCGTAGGTGTGACACGTTTTACTTATTTAGAGCAGTATAAAAAAACTATTTATAGCTTAGTAACGTGTAAAAAGCCTTTTTTGTTAAAGACTAAAGACAAACTGACTAACCGACAATTTCGACTAATTTTAAATCATTCTCCCGCCTTTCAAGCGAATCATGCGATGCGTACGCGAGGCCAAATCCATGTCGTGCGTAACGACTACGAGTGTTGTACCAGCTTCACGATTGAGGTCGAATAGCAAAGACTCTACTTTTGTACCTGTTTCGTCATCGAGATTCCCAGTTGGTTCGTCAGCAAAAAGGATTTTTGGACGATTAGAAAACGCTCTTGCCAAAGCTACACGCTGTTGCTCGCCACCCGAAAGTTGTGTCGGATAATGATCATGACGATTGTGCAAACCAACACGCTCCAATAACTCCATCGACTGTTTTATGATGTTGCGTTCGCCGCGCAACTCCAATGGCACCATTACGTTTTCGAGCGCCGTAAGCGTTGGGATGAGTTGAAAATTTTGAAAAATGAATCCAACGTGTTCGTTTCGTACACGTGCGCGCGCATCTTCGTTCATACTATCGAGCGAAATGCCATTGAGGATAACCGAGCCGCTTGTGGCGCGATCGAGCCCTGCGCAAAGCCCTAATAAAGTTGTCTTACCGCTACCCGATGGCCCAACGATAGCAAATGTTTCGCCTGATTCTATCTTGAAACTGACATTGTCCAAGACCGTTAATTCTTTTGAGCCACTTTTGTAAGTACGCGTCAAATTGATGACTTCTAACATATATACTTCTATTTTTCTATTTTAAAATTAAACACCACAAAGATAAGCGCTTCTGACCGAATACGGTATCTAAACGTAAATTATGACGTAGTTGTTAAAAATGTGGCTTCGTTTTTTATGTTTTTTTAATATTTTGAAACAAAAATTCTTGTCAAACAGCCCAAAAACAAGCAAATGACTCATTTATTTGTCATTTGTCCCAGTTTTGTGCCGTATAACCCTATTGTTTGTAGATGAATTGCGGGTGTATGTATATTTGTATCATCATTTAACATAAAACATAAAAAAAATGGACACGTTCAAAATTCTTTTAATCATACATATCGCTTGTGGCGGTATCAGTTTAATCTTGGGTCTTTATATTATGCTCGCAGCAAAAGGAAATACGATACATAAAAAAGTAGGTAATTTGTACCATTATGCGATGTTGATTTCGGCGGTGGTTGCATTGCCAATGTCGTATTTGCATAGCAATTATTTCTTATTTATCGTAGGTATATTTACGAGTTATATGTTGCTGACAGGCAAGCGATATTTGAATATAAAAACAATAGCAGATGTAAAAAATATAGATTGGTTTTGGACAATCGTGATGCTTTTATTCGCGTTGGCATTTTTGGGTTGTGGCGCATATTTACTCATCAAACACAACAATATCGGCATCGTACTGATTGTATTTGGCTTTATTTCTCTTAATTTTGTAAAGCAAGATTATCAAAATTTTACTGGCAAATCAAGCATCAAAAACTTTTATTTGACGACGCACATTCAGCGTATGGTTGGTAGCTATATCGCTACGGTTACGGCATTTGTGGTCGTGAACAACAGCATTTTACCTGGTGTCATCGCATGGTTGTTACCCACTGTTTGCCTTGTGCCATTTACAGTGAAATGGATTAAAAAATATAAAATAGATGTTAAAAAAGGTGATACGAATTAGTATTATTTTATATTAAAATCAAAAATGCTTTTGGTTTTATCCTACTTCAAACGTTGACAGCGTTCAAAACGCTGACAACGTTACAGTTGCCAAAAAGAATAGGCTTGAAACAATTGTTGCAAGCCTATTCCTTTTCGTTTAGAGCAGTTTACTCAAAAACAACTTTTGTCTTAACGGCTTTCTGAAAAAAATTGTCGATTGTGCATTTAGAACCTGCAAGACCATTCGATACACAAATCGTATCGCACTGATTATCAAGTATATACGCTGACCAATCTGCGGCTTTACCGTAATCGAATTCATAATAACATTTGTTATTGAGCTTATACTCCGTCACGCTCGAAAAACCTGTTAAGCGACTTTCGGTCTTGAATTTATTTACTTTTGCATCAATGCAAGTTGAAAGGCTCGGTGTAGCACTTTGTTCTTTTTTACAAGCAAAACAAAATAGAACGATGATAAAAACGGCGTTTTTCATGTTTTTTATTTTTAAATTGTTACCAATAAATAGATAGACAGTACTGACCGAAGAAAAGGTTGGTTGGAAACAATATTTAATTAAAGTAGGAGGCAAATAGAAGACTGCTTGCAGTTTTCTATTTGCCGTCCTCTCACACCACCGTATGTACTTACGTGTACGGCGGTTTCCTTAAA
>JAYUJV010000430.1:0-6266 GCA_043764975.1 Saprospirales bacterium | reverse complement strand
GCCAACGCCAAGTATTCCAGTTTTTATGATAAAAATCGGCTTGTTCGGCTGCACTTTTTGGCTTCAATAAAGCTTCGGTTGTGCGTTTATTATGAATCCAAGGCAATATTTTTTGACTAAACAATTGAAAATAATGCTCAAATTTGCCTTCCGAAATCACGCCTTTTTCGATTTGTGCAATGTGGTGTTCCCAATACAGTCGAGCATCTTCGCTTAATTTCGACTTCAAGATATTGAAAGTCTCAACACGATTACTCGACGCTCGAAACCCTAAAAATGCTAATAATTCATTGTATTCCAACGCTATTATACATATTTTTTTCAACTCTATGAGGTGCAATTGTATTTTATTAACATCAACGGCCACCACTATTTCTGGGTCACAGGTCAGCAACGAAAAGCTATTGTCACCAGCCGAGCCGATGGATAATATTTTTTCGCCCGCTTTCGGGTTCAAGCCTTCGAGCAGTATATCCGCATCTTCCCAACAATTGGCGTAGCGAATAAAATCAAATGATACATTGTCTGTTAGTTTGTTTTTCATGTTTTTTTTTTTAATATCGTGAGAATCGCTTCGCTACGAGAGTCGAAAATCGAGAGTCGAAAGTATCGTGATGGCAAAAAATCGAAAATCGAAAGTACGCTTCGCTTCGAGAGTATTAAGGGAAATCGAGAATCGAAAATCGTGAGTCGAAAGTATCGTGATGGCAAATCGAGCGTTTGCCACTACACTCTCTCGACTTTCGACTCTCGTTTTCTACGCTCTCTCGACTTTCGATTCTCGACTCTCGTTTTCTACGCTCCCCCAACAATCCGAATCGCCCCTGTGGAGCCGTCCATTTCTATTTCGTCGCCAGTTTTTAAGGTTTTTAGCAAGCCAGTCACGCTCACGATACATGGTTTACCCATTTCTCGACTCACGATGGCGCTATGACTAAGCAAACTGCCACGCTCCACGATGATGCCCGATGCACTCGGAAACAGCGTAACCCAACCAGGATCTGTACTCGAAGTGACCAATATACAACCGTTCAGCGACGACACTTCGCTTGGATTATGAATGACCATGACCTTTGCGCGGACTATGCCTGGGCAACAACCGATGCCTTTCAAATCGCCTTCAAATTGTTCCACTCTTGCGATGCTAAAAAAGTCATTGGCGTGATACGTTGGCCCGTAAGAAGCAAATCTTTCGGACGGCGGTGCTTGTTTTTGGTACTCTGCAAACTCTTTTTTACGCAGCGCAATCAAAGATTTTAGATTTTGACTAACCGATGTACCTTCTATATAAGCAAAAATTTCTTCTTTTGTCAAATAAAAAATATCTCTGTCGTTCTCAATAATGCCTTCGGCATAAAACTGTTTTCCGATATTAGAAAACAATTCTCTTACGATTCCGAATGCACGTGTGCGCTCATAACGTAGGTTTTCGCGCGAACTCACCAACTCGCGCGCAAGGCGCAAGGTGCGTTTTATTTTCCATTTTTTATAAAAAGAAAATTTTAACGCAGCGTTGAGTTCATTCATCGCATTTTGGCGCAATTCGGTTTCGATATTGCTACTCGTGGCAGCCGAAGTAATATTGGTTTCGACATAAGATTTTATGATTTTGACGAAACTTGCTGGATTTTGAGTATAAGAAACCGTTTCGAGTTTCAACTCGCCAATACAACGTTCGCCAAAGTCAGCGATGTAGCGTTCTATCTCTTTTTTTATGTCAATAAAATTCTTTTTTTCGGCTGGCAAAAGACTTTTCCAAATCGTATTTTCATCATTTTGAATAAAGAAATTTTTCAATTCTGCATCTTGCGAAATAGCCGTAGAAAGCGCAATGCTTCTCCGAACTGGTTGTACCGAAATGATGTCGCTGCTACCACAAAGCAAATCGTTGTGGATATTCGGATTACTACTGATATTGTATTTTTGACAGCTTTTTTGTAGTAAACCGAACCAAATCATCGCAAAAAAGTCATTCAAAAGCGGTGCTTTCCATTCGTTCAATAATTTTTTTTCAAAATCGAGGTACAAACGCATCAACTCATTTGCATTTTTTTCATCATAATTGATGGCTTTATATTCGCCAATTGTTTGGTTTAATAATGCCATAAATTGCGTCCGCTGACGTGGCAAAGACAAAAATCGACCATACATTTTTACGACCATTTTTGAGATACTCCACCAAGCTGCACTTTTTGACATTAAGGCACTTTGTGGCACATCAAAACGCTCTTTTACGCCCATCATTTTTTCCATAAATCGGGCATTAATACTATAACCTGGCAACAAAGCCAGCATCTGATACCACGTTTTTAGGTTGTAAAACACACGACCATTGATGAGGCCGAGCGTGTTGGCAAATATGCGTTCGTTTTCCTTGATTGAGGCTTGACTAACGCCCATAAATTCCGAAAACAACTTATACGCACCTTCGTAGGATTTGCTGATAAACGAAAATGTAAGCGGAGTCGTCACGCCAGGATATGACTCAATAATGTTGCTGTTGTCCCATAAAATATATTCGCCATTCGGATCTGCAATTTTATTCAAATTTGTAATCGGACGCGCTTGTAACAAGTATATTACGTCATTTTTTATTGCAAATTCGATGTCTTGTGGCTTATTATATGCCTTTCGGCAAATATCCAAAACGTTACAAATATCGAGTATTTGCTTATCGGTTAGCGTTGAAATTTGTTGCAAATTCGGCGCAACCTCAACCAATTTTGTACCGCCTAATGTTGCATTTTCAATGATAATTTTATGCGTTTTTGTCGCCAACTGATTCGTAATTACATTGTTTTTGACAACAAAAGTATCGGCATCTAATTCGCCAGAAACCAAGCCTTCGCCAAGTCCAAAAACCGTACTGATTACCTTCGCATTTCTATCGCCATCTGTCGGATTCATTCCAAATGCCACGCCAGCCACATCTGCATCTATCATCACTTGAATCACAACGGCAATTCCAAATTTTTGATGTAGCTTATTGTTTTTTCGATACTCAAAAACGCGCTCAGAAAACGCCGAAATCCATACTTTTTTGATGTTCTCGGCAAGCGTATTTTTATTCACAAATAAATGCGACTCGAACTGACCTGCAAACGAAAAATCAGATCCATCTTCGTCCGCAGCAGACGAGCGAACGGCGAAAAATACGTCATTAGGAAAATGACTTAAAACGTCTTTTATAAATGAATCTTCTATTTTAAATTCATTAATAAAATTGATAATGGTCTGATAATTAGCGTTTTGTATCGCTTCTGGCACAATACTTTGCAAGGTTTCTTGCGGAATCACGACCCATTTCGGCACGTTCAAACCAAAGTCTTGCAAATGATAAAGGTTGCGCGCTTTTCCGCCGATTGTCTGTTGAAAAGCAAGTTGCATTTCGGTATTCGAGAAGTACATCATAAGCCTAAAAGTTTTTGTAACATCGGTATTCCGCCTAGTGTCAAGTACATCACAATCGTCCAAACGGCAGACATTATTTCGATGGTTTTTGCTAATTTTGAAGTCTTATTTTTTAAAAATAATAAAGCTGGAATCACGCAAGCAATAAAACAAATCGTCAAAACTATAAGTGCCATCGAACCATGATTGGCATACAAAGCGGCAGCAATACTCAATGCCAATGTGACACATAAAACGCTGATCCACAAATAGATAGCTTTCGGCACGCCGAGCATTGAACTGTAAGTCAATACGCCTTCGGCTTCGGTTTCGGGTGTCCGAATCTTGCGCCCGACTTCCAACACGATGCCATTCATGTATGAAACGGCGAAGAAAAAAATCAAGCCTTTCGGTGCAGCTACGCCTTCGAGCAACCAGTCTAAACCACTTGCATAAATATCTATCAGCGGAATGATGAACATGTGCGATGTTATGTACCAAAATTGATGTTTTTTGAGCCATTCTACTGCAAAAAACTCTTTGCCCATCAAGCATAAATACGCGATGACGATGGCGTAAATCCACAACATTTTTGGAAAAAAAATAGCGTTTACAATCACTTGCAAAATGACGATTCCGATTCCGATATTTTTTAATTCGAGCAAACTCACAAGTCCGCGTGGCACTGGCAAATGACTTCGATATTTAGCATCATCTTCCGCGTCTTTGTGTTCATCGAATATGCGTACGAGCATAAACAATGTGATGGTCGTAAAAATGCCGAGCAAGTAAACTTTCCAATCCACAAAGCCGATTGCACCTCTACAAAGCCTCGAATATGCAATGGCGGAAAAGCTAAACGACGCCACCAAAAGCCCATGCGCCAATATCGGAAATCGCTCTTTTTGATAGATGAAAAGACGATGTAAGTATGATGAGTTATTCATTTTGTTTAAATTAAAAGACCTCCCTAAATCCCTCCAAAAGAGCAGGGCTGTTAAGTTCCCAAGCGGTGCAGCGCACCGAAATATTTGTAGGCAAATTTTATTCGTTTTAGTTAGAGGTACAGCGCACCGAAATATGAAAATATCACGGTGCGCTGCACCTTCAACCAAATTTTTATAACTCGTTTCTACAAATATTGTGCGGCTCTGCCGCTTTAAAACATGAACTTAACAGCCCTGCTCCAAAAGAGGGACTTTCAATCGTAGAGTACAATATATTGAGGCGTAATATAATATGTTATTTGTTTATTTTAAGAATTTAGACAAATTTATCTATTATTAAAAATTGTGTAAAGTCTTGATTATCAAAGACTAACTGACAAAAATGACTAATTGACAATTTTGGCTTATTACTTTCTACCGATTCCGATTATACACCCAATTGCCAATTTTATAAGCCAAAAAAGTTTGGAAAAACCACATGGCGACCATCAAAAGATTGGGGTGAATGGCCTTTACGATGTCTGTTTGCGCATCGATACCAAAGTGTTGTTGTACTTCGGTGCTTGATGTAAAAACGCTCAAACCGAGGCTCGAAAAAACGGGAATCCAATATATTTCGAGGAGTGATAAAAAACAAAATAAGATGCCGATTGGCAACCATTTTGTGCGTTGCCGCATCGTGTTTCCCCAAATTGAATAAAGACAAATTCCTGCAAAAGAGGAGTGAATCAAACCGACCCAAGCGTAGGCCATGTAAACAATTGCTATTTTATTCATCGTCAAGCTGTTTTATGTTTTTAATAAATGATACGGCAAAGTTGCAGGCTTTGAAACCTTTAATTTTAGTTAATTTCACTAAAAACATATTTTTTTTTATTTAATATCAATAATTTTCAACTTAAACGTTGTTTTTTATAGTTTAAATCAATTTTCATAAACGTTTTGTAATCAAAAGTACAAATAATAATATGAATAACGTAAAAATGCGAAAAGATTAGCCAAATAAAAAAGCCGTTACAAATCTAATGACTTGTAACGGCTTTTTTAATATATTTATATTCTTAAAACGCACTACTTTTTATTCAACGTTTCTTTGAGTTTCGTTTTAACTTCCATCAATTTATCATCTACGGAAAGTAGAAAAACAGTATTTTCACTCAATTCAAAAGTATCGTTGGACGAAGTGGCTACGATGCGATAAGTTCCTTTCGGTATCGCATTTTTGACGTTTAGCATTTTATTGTTTTCGTCAAAAATAGCATTTATTTTAAAACTTACATTTCGTTTGTTTTCTACTTCGAGCGTATTTTTCAGTTGAACCGCTTTTTTTGTTGTAAAAACAAAAGCGACTTCGTTTTCGCTTTTTTGATTTGGTCGCCCCGATTTGGAAGCGTACAAATAAGCGTCCGATATTTTTACAGTCGTACAACTACTCAATAGTAGTAAAAAAC
Source organism: Saprospirales bacterium (assembly GCA_043764975.1). GTDB lineage: Bacteria > Bacteroidota > Bacteroidia > Chitinophagales > Saprospiraceae > JAYUJV01. Next base: position 478 of record JAYUJV010000430.1, on the reverse strand, counting down.
ACGCAGCCAATAGCGTAAAGTAATTTTTAGTATTTATCATTGTGTAATAACGATTTTAAGTGCTTTTTGTTGTCCTTTGCTTTCAAAAACAGCTAAGTATGTACCCACGGTCAAAGTCGGTAAAGTCAATGTTTTTTCAGTAGAATTTATAATAAATTCAGCCATTTTCCCACCTACATAATTGTAAATAGTACATTTCGCTGCTCCAATTTCGCTTGGTATTTTTACAGTCAAAGCCTGTCCATTTTGAATTGGGTTTGGAGAAATTGTAATATTTGACAAAGGACTTTCTACATTTTTAGTTGCTACAAAAGCCGCACTAATAGGATATTCCCAGATGCCACGACCATAAGTAGAAGCGTAAATTTTGCCCGATACGTAGTTAATATCCAAGTCATTTGTTTCTGTAAAAGGCAAATTATCGCCAAGTTTTTTCCAATCATTGCTTTTTGAACCGTATTTTACATATACACCTGTA
>JAYUJV010000429.1:0-2355 GCA_043764975.1 Saprospirales bacterium | reverse complement strand
TCATGCCCGCAGCCGATGACGCAATGCCAGTAGAATGTGGAAACGAATTTGCGGTATTGATTTGTAAATCAAGTTGTGTCAAAAATGGATAAATATCACTTATGCCTTCCAAAAACTTTTTTGCTTTTGCACCAAAAGCAACATTTTTTTCACCCATAAAATAAAAATCAAGGTTGATGTCATCGCTCGGCGTTTCTTTGGTTTTGTAGGCCAATACGGTTTGCGTAAAACAAGCATCTAAGGTAAAACTAATAGATGGATTGCGCGGCAATTGCACGCCATGTTTTCCCCAATATTTGACCAACGCAATGTTAGAAGGGCTTTGCCAATGTACGCTACCTTGCTGTTCATCTTGGCTTGAAAGTATCAATTCCGAATTTCTAAAATCCATATTTTGCATTTATTTTACAAAAATATATAAATATTTTATTTATTACAAGTATTTTTAAAGAATTTGTATTTTTTATTAAAGTGCCGCCAATTGGTAATTGGCGATTAAAGTGCCGCCAATTGGTAATTGGCGTGACAAGTTATATATAATACGTTCAATTATCAATTGAACCCACTTTACAACGTTTTCAAATATTCTATCAATGCTTTTCTTTCGGTAACGGTCAAAAAATCACCGTAAGTATGACCTGTATTGCTATAACCGTAAGCAGCTGTATTGTAGGTTTTTGCATCAACTTTGCTTGTTTCTACGGTATAATTCCAACCTACTTTTATGTCGTTATAATCGCTATTATCGAAAGTACGTGACCACATAGCGGGGCGTTGTTTGCTATTGAGCAAATCTTCGAGCGTAGGCACAGAACCGTTGTGGAGATAAGGTGCAGTTGCCCAAATACCGTCCAAAGGCGGTGCCAAGTAACCTTTTGTAGGGTTCAATTGTGATGAATATTTACCAGCACCGAACCAGCTTTTATTGAACCAATTGTTGTACTCTGGATAGTTTCCGTATTCCTCGGCCAATGCTTTGTCGGTACCGATAGTCGGCAAATCTACCAATAGATTTGGATATGTATTGGTGCTATAATTTCCGTGACATTTTGCACAATTATTGACAAAAATCGTTTGACCATCAGCCACCAATTTCGCATCGGTTGACTTAGGATATTTAGGCGCTTTTAGGTTTTTGATATATGCCAACACATTCACAAAATTCGGCTCAATGCTACGCGCCTCGGTGCTATCAATGAGCGTAAGCATAGCTGCCGACATGATGGTGCGCGACATATCGCCCACGCCCAAGGCATTATAATATAAGGCATTTTTCTTTTTCAAGAGCCACCAAGCTGGTATATCGGTCGGAATCACGGTTGTCGGAATGTTGCTTGTTGCTTTGTCAATCCATGTCAAATCGGACGTTTTGCGGTGTGCGGCGAGTACCGCAAAAATCTTATCCGCAGGACTAACGCCTTGTACATCGGTCTTGATAAACGGCGCAACGGCTCGCGAACCTCGTGCAAATGCCTGAAAAGCCTTCATTTCGGGCGAGTTCGCGCCATGTTTTAGATTTATCAACAATTCCACGGCATTGACTTGACCCGAAGCGTCGTTGGTGTTATCGGTCGTCGTGTTGCCAAGGCCGACGATGAGTTGGCCGTTGAGTTTATCGGAGTGACAACTGAGGCAATTCGGCGCAACTATTTTTACGCCATTCGCTGCCGATACGACATTGTAACTGGCTGCAATGCCTTTGGCATCGCCTGTGCGATTGAGGTCATCGGGACTATTCGCACCAAAAACGGACTTGAAAATGCCCAATGGAATCCCACTCGAAAGGTAATTACCATTGATGAGGTAATCGTAACCTGCCGCGACATCGCCGTTGGTGCGTTGCGGACTCGCTACGATTTGGGTCGTGCCGCTCGGCAATTTATCAACTGGTGCGACTGGTATCGGTTCTTTTTTGCAGTTTTCGAGTGCCAAAATAGACATCAATAATGCCAAAACGAGGTAATATTTTTTAGTATTTTGCATGATATTGTGTTTGAAAGATTTTAAATATTTTGAAATTGTACTTTAAAACATTTCAAGTTGTAGTGACAATTTTTCTTCTTCTTCTTTTGGACTATTTATATTTTCAAAATTCAAAATCAACGCCTCCGTAACGGCATTTCGATTTTCCTCCTTACCGCCCAAATGATAAAAATGCTCGGTGGTAACAAGGTTATAATTTTTCCATAAATTTTGTAAATATTCGTTGCTACGGTATCGGTTGCTGTGCCAAGTAGAAACCATAAATTTAGCATCTGTATTTTGAATTATTTTTTCTAAATCCAACTCATTTTGTTCATCCCAACTGTCGTAATAATCCACATGACGACCGATATAAGGCGGGTCGCAATACAC
>JAYUJV010000428.1:0-2359 GCA_043764975.1 Saprospirales bacterium | reverse complement strand
AAAAATATGAATACAGTAATATTGATAGATTGTGCGGACGAAAAAGGGTTGGTGCATAAAATAACAGGTGTTTTTTACCACAATCAACTCAGCGTCATGAGCAATCAGGAATTTGTGTCGGAAGAAGGTTCTATGCGATTTTTTATGCGCACCGAAGTAGAAGGCGACGTAGATCATGAGCGCATCACGAATGGCTTGAAAGGGATTTTGCCTACCGATGCCAATATCCGAATCACGCAACGGACCAAAAAACATGTTGTCATATTGGTAACCAAAGAACATCATTGTATCGGCGAATTACTGATCCGAAATGCTTTTAATGAGCTGAATATCAATATATTAGCCGTAATTGGTAATCATGATACGCTACGGAACTTGGTCGAAAAATTTGACTTGCCTTTTCATTTTATACCAAGCGAAGGCCTTGAACGTGCTGCTCACGAAGCGCTTGTGTTGCAGCAAATTGACGTATATAAACCCGATTATTTGGTGTTGGCCAAATATATGCGCGTGCTGACTGCTGATTTTGTAACGGCTTATGAAAATAAAATAATCAACATTCATCATTCGTTTTTGCCAGCTTTTGTGGGCGCAAATCCTTACAGACAAGCGTTTGATAGAGGTGTGAAAATAATAGGTGCAACGGCGCATTTCGTGAACAATCATTTGGACGAAGGTCCGATTTTGGTTCAAGATATTTTGCCCGTCAATCATACTTTGAATCCGAGCGAAATGGCGCAAGCTGGTCGCGATGTCGAAAAATTAGCCTTGGCAAAAGCCTTACGTTTGGTTTTTGAGGAACGCGTTTTTGTGAGTGGCAATAAAACGGTGGTTTTTGAAGGGTAGATTTTTAGCTTCTTAACGTCGTCGAGGTTCAAAACATCGACGATGTTGAACGTACAATTTAAAAAAGGATTTTTCCAAAAAATCTCACAACTTTTTCTACCTTTGCCAACGAAACAAACTGAATTTTTTAAAATAGAAAAATAGTACAATGAATAACCTTTTAGCAGGAAAACGTGGAATTATATTTGGCGCACTCGACAACCAATCTATTGCTTGGAAAGTGGCGGAACAATGCGTGGCGCAAGGCGCAAAAATCACCTTGACGAATGCACCAGTTGCGATGCGTTTTGGCGAAATAAAAGAATTGGGCGAAAAGCTAAACGCAGAAATTATACCTGCCGATGCGACTTCGATCGAGGATTTGGAGAACTTGTTCTCGAAATCAATGGAAATATTGGGCGGCAAGATTGACTTCGTGTTGCACTCAATCGGTATGTCCGTAAACATCCGTAAAGGGCGCGAATATACGGATTTGAACCATGAATGGATGCTCAAAACCTTTGATGTGTCGGCGATTTCATTCCACAAAATGTGTCAAGTGATGTGGAAACTCGACGCCATCAACGATTGGGGTTCAGTATTGGGTTTGACCTATATTGCTGCACAACGCGTGTTTCCTGATTACGGCGAAATGGCGGAAAGCAAGTCATTGTTAGAGTCGTTTTCGCGTAGTTTTGGCTATCATTTGGGTTCAGCTAAAAACGTGCGTGTGAACACCATCTCGCAATCGCCAACTTGGACGACGGCTGGTAGCGGCGTAAAAGGCTTCAAAGAATTTTATGATTATGCAGATAAAATGTCGCCACTCGGCAATGCCACAGCCGTGGATTGTGCCAATTATTGTGTCGCGATGTTCTCGGATTTGACGCGTTTCGTGACCATGCAAAACCTTTTCCACGACGGTGGTTTTAGCAATATGGGCATGAATCCCGCGCTGATAAATGTAGCTGAATAAGAATCTAATCGTTCTTTTTGAATGATTTTACAATAATAAAAATGCGCATTTTGCACCCTTGAAAATCTTTTTCGATGTTGCGAAGTGCGCATTTTGTGTTTTGTAAAGTGTTGATATAGCGTCAAACAATTTTTTTATGACTTAAAATAAATTTTTTTAGTAAAAAAATATCATATTTGCATAGTAATGTAGTTGTGTATATTTTTTTGTATTTTAATTTGAAATTTATTAGATAACATTGCTGCTAACTAATTGTATTTTCAATAAATACATTGTGCTGTAAATATAAGCAGAGATTCACATAATTTTATCTAATGGTTCGGCATTGAATTACAAAATCCATACATATATTAACTTAATTTTATTGACTATATTAAATAAAAAAGCCTGATGCTATCTTTTTTTGTGGTTTGGTTTATTTATGCAATAAATAAACTAAACAAACCTTGAAAATCCTGATAATCAGTTCAATCAGTGCGACAATCCTGCGTAGGATTGTAACACTGATTATCATGATTGAACTGATTTGTAATGATTTTTTTTGTACCACAAAAAAAG
>JAYUJV010000427.1:0-6289 GCA_043764975.1 Saprospirales bacterium | reverse complement strand
CCAATCCAGTTGTAACGCTCATTTCATATTTTCCATAATCATTTGATTTTAAGACATTTATATAATTACTAGAATATAATTTATAGACTGATTTTGGATATAAAGTATAGCGTAAACCTAACGAAAATTTATAATAATTCAATTTTCGATTTTCGTTTACGATGTTTTTTTCAAGCACAGTATTGTAAGTGGTCACATTTCCTTTTGTGATTACGTTTTTTATGCTGTTTTGTTCCTTCAGCAGTTCGTAGTCAAATATTTCATTTCGCTGTAAAAAACTAGAGAAATACAAGCCTTCAAAGTGCTTATTTATGCGATGGACAAAGCCTAGTGAAATTGCTTTTGTTGCACGATCATAAGTAAATGGGTTGGGTAAACTTATTTTTTCGACACTCACAAAGTCAGTTGTCACTGGCGAAAGTCGATATTGATTGATGCCAAACTCGAAAGCGGCCATCGGTGTAAATCTTTTTTTGCTGATTCTATTTTGAGCCATAACAAGATTTGACATCAAAAAAATTGCAATGATTATATAAATATTTTTTTTCATACTATAATGTAAATAATTGATTATCAATTGGTTGTTTTTCTAAAATTTCAATAATACGTTTATATTTCCCTCCTTCTTTCTTTCTCCCTTCCTTTGGGAGGGTCGGGGTGGGCTAGTTAGGGAGGTTACTTCAATTCTGAATCACTAAATAATAATCGCTCTGAAATTTCCCTTTGTCGGTTTCGATTTCATATATGAATTTCAAACGGCCAGTATAATTCTTTTCTGGAGTATAGTTTATTTCTTTTGCCGAACCAATCGTTGTAATTCCAATACTTGGTTTTTCGATAATCCTAAAATTATTGATTGCGCCACATATAAAGTCATTCGCCAACACATCGTATTTGATGTTGATACTATTGTTTTTTGGAATAGAATAAAAATCTTGACCCAATATAGTATTACATTCCCAAACTGGTTTTATATTGATTTCAACCTTAGATTCATTTGAGTCATTGATGGTATATGAAAAACCATCTTTTGCTTGGTTCAGGTCATTTGAAGTGTATTTGATAAAATCAACAGAAGCTGTTAATGTGCCATGTTTAGGATTTTCGATAATTTTTAAAGTATAATTTGGTCCAAAAAAGATAGGTGATTGTTGAATTCCAAAATTAGTTTTCAAGCCACACAAATCATCGTTTGCCAAAATATCGACATCTATGATGTTGTCTGTATATGATTTTGGTTGAAAATATAAGATGTCTGCCTTGGTTCTACTTTTACAAATATCAATATTGGGATTGTTTGGATTCGTTTCATACACAAAAATGTCACCATTGGCATAAAGATTTTCAGTCGGATTATTGAAAGGATGCACCCGATATGTAAAGTAGGAATGACCTTTAAAGCCAGCTGGAGGGAAATACAGTACGCTTTTTTCATCAGCCCCGTTTCCGAAAGTGCCACTGATTAAGGCATTTATAGCACCTCTTGTGGCTGGGCTAATAATTTGTTTTGAATTTTTATCCACCACGATATTACAATTATTGTCATTGCTCAAAATATTTAGCAGTTCGGAGTTTACAAATAAAGATTGGGGACAATACAATTTATCGCCTTTTGCACTAGCAGTACAAGGCAAATCTTTTTGTATATTGATGATTAGTTTTTTGTTATACGTTTTCCCATTTTTTTCGAGCTGAACGTCAATTTTATCTTGCGCTACTTGTATGAGCGTGTCGGGTACATAGCGCAAAACGCCTTCGCCAATCGGGTCGAAAAAACCATATTTGAACGTGTTTTTGAACGTCACTTTTGCGCCATCAAAATCATGCGAAAGGTCAGATAAATCAAAAGCGGTGCCTTGATGATTGCAATAAATCATCAAATTTTGATTGTCCGAAGGCGTGGTTGGCCTGATTGGTAATTCGGTTTTTGTCTTGTCACAAGCAAAAAAGATGCTTGCAAAAAAGCAACCAAAAGCAAATAATTTGAGTTTCATATTCAGTTTGTTTTTATTTTTTTGAGTTTATAAATAATTGATTACCAGTTATTTAATACATTGAATCGTGATGGGTGTAGTTTCTATCACATTGCTTTTATTACCAGCTTGATCTTTGATATAAATTTGATAAACGGCCTTATCGGTAGGAAAATCAGCGAGTTTTTCGCAAGGATTTCCGTTTGGAGGCAAGCAACAAGGCGCGTACATCGTTAAAGTTATTTCGCCCGAAATGCCTTTGTTTTTACCCAGATTCGGAATTTTCGGAATCACATAAGTAGAGGCTTCAGCATTTTGTCGCTTATCTATCAAAAAAACATTGACTACGTCTTTACTATATAAATCGCCATCGCCGTCTTCATAATTAAATTTGATTTGAATCGAATCTAATGGTAGCAGCGTACTCTGTCTAATTGTATTCCTCGATACCGAATTAAAGGTCAGTTTTGGAACAACCGAAAAATCAGGCGCAGGAGTACACGCACAAACAACTGAAATTAAAACACTGAAAATCAATAACTTATACATAGTTTTGTTTTTATTTTAAAGTCTAAAATTTTTCTTAATTATAAAACTTTTTTTAAATACTTTTTATTATCAATTTAACTTAAAAAAGTAACTTTTTGTTAAAATTGCACTTTTGTAAAATAAAAATATATTTTTATGCTAATATACAATAATTATTTTAAAAGACAGTTTTAAATATAGAAAAGTTTGAAACATCTTTTTAAAATATAACGAAACTATCAAAATAAGTATTTTTTTATGAAAACGGCCTTACATTGGCGTTCGATGCTAAAACAGTATGTACAACATATTGAACGATTCAATTTTGAATTGGTAGCTTGGGAAATGTTCCAATATCAAAGTCGCTTCAACCCTATATATAAGGCTTATTTAGATTTTTTAAAGATTCGTCCTCAGGATATTATCTCTACACATCAGATTCCGTTTTTACCCATTTCTTTGTTCAAAGACCACGAAATCGTGACCGATACTTGGCCTTCAGAAGCCATTTATACGAGCAGCGGCACGACTGGTCAAGTCACGTCTAAGCATTTTGTGCGCGAAAAAGATTGGTATTTAGAAAACTGTGTTTCAGGTTTCGAGCAACATTATGGCCCAATAAAAGACCTTTGTGTATTGGCACTTTTGCCCTCATACCTTGAGCGCGAAGGCTCAAGTCTGATAGATATGGCGGAGCATTTTATAGGCATTTCTGAACATGAAAAGTCTGGTTTTTTCTTGCACAATCACGATGAATTAGCCGAAATTCTGAAAGAAAATACACTTCAAAATACGCCTACATTATTACTAGGTGTTACGTTCGCTTTATTGAATTTTGTTGATAATCAACAACTTACACTTGGCGAAAATACAATAGTGATGGAAACTGGTGGCATGAAAGGTCGCCGAAAAGAAATGACGCGTGAGGCTGTTCACGAAATACTAACCAAAGGTTTTGGCGTAGCCAATATTCACTCCGAATACGGCATGACAGAGTTGCTATCGCAAGGTTACTCGAAAGGAAAAGGCATTTTTGAAATCACAAATACCATGCGCGTTTACCTCCGCGAAATCAACGATCCATTTTCTTTTCATCGTGAATTTAGAAACGGTTGTCTGAATATTATTGACTTAGCCAATATCGACTCATGTGCATTTTTGGCCACCGACGATTTAGGTACAATCCACGCCGATGGTACTTTTGAAGTCAAAGGTCGAATAGATCACGCCGATATAAGAGGTTGTAATTTGATGGTTTAGTAAGTGCGGCCAATTGGTAATTGGGCGTTTAAAGTGCTTCCAACGTGCTTCCAATTGGTAATTGGAAGTATCTCAAGTATCTCCAATTGACTTGCACTTGAAAAGTGTTCAATTACCAATTGAACCCACTTTTACACCGTACTACAAATCTGACAAGTCAACGGATTATGTCCGCGAGCTGGACAAAATTCGCGACCATAAAAGATGATTTGAAGGTGTAATTTGTTCCACAATTGCTTCGGAAACAGGCGTTTGAGGTCTTTTTCGGTTACGACAACATTTTTTCCATTCGTCAATTTCCACCGAATCGCAAGGCGATGAATATGCGTATCAATCGGAAAAGCTGGTACGCCAAACCATTGCGACATCACGACACTTGCCGTTTTATGCCCTACACCAGGTAACTCTTCGAGCGCCTCGAAAGTATTGGGTACTTCGCCATTATATTTATCAATCAAAATTTCTGACAGCTCATAAATCGCTTTTGATTTTTTTGGCGACAAGCCACAAGGCTTTATGATTTCTCGAATATCTTCGACCGAAACCTTTACCATATCGAACGCATTGTCCGCACGAGCGAACAAAAATGGTGTCACTTTATTGACCCTCACATCAGTGCATTGAGCAGAGAGCAAAACCGAAATCAATAACGTATAAGCGTCTTTGTGATCCAACGGAACTGGTGTTTCGGGATACAAGTTTTCGAGCGTATCGGTTATGAATTGCACCCGTTCTTTTTTCGACATTTTTTTCTTGATTTCTATCATGATATGCTCAATAAAAACTGCATGACATCAACGCCATCTGGATAATCGAATAATGTTGGTTTTTGTGTTTCGCCGAAGCGTATTGTTTCTAAATGATTGATAACTTTTTGACTAACAATACATTGTATATCTTCTTTTTGCTGATTTGTTTTTTCAATCACTAAATTTACATCTTCATAATATTCAAAATTCACGCTTGCTATACGTGAAACCAAGCGTTCGTCTTCGAGCAAAATTAAACAACCATTGTTATAAAAATTGAGTCGATTGAGCATGAACAATGCGATATTATAATCAAAATTATTCTTGTATTTATCGTGGTGTACAAGTTCGTTGAACTCGTGTAAAGGCTCCATTATTTTTACAATATCATAGCCTTTCGGCAAATAAATTTTTGAAATATTGCGACAGCCAAGCCCAAAATATGCGAAAATATCTTGACCCAAAGCCATAATTTCTTCCTTCGTTTCGTGGCCAGTCAAGATGCCAATACTTTGACGATTTTTGCGAATAATGTTCGGATATTTTCCAAAATATTGTTCAAAATAACGCGCTGTATTGTTGCTTCCTGTGGCGATTACGGCATCAAAATTGGCTAATCGTTCGGTTATTTTTACATAATTTTCGACCTCTGGATTGATTTCTGTCATCAACTTCAAGATATATGGAAACAAGACTTCGTCTTTTTCAGATAACTTTATTTGCGCATGATGTCCGCTAATAAAAATGCTCAAAAAATCGTGAAAACCGACCAACGGAATATTGCCAGCCATCACGATAGCAACCGTTTTGACTTCTACTGGCTCAGAAATATGGTAATGAGCAACCCAATTTTCTAATTTTTCGCGCGTCAGCATCTGTGTAGCGAGCGAATTGGTAGCGTTTTCGATGTTTTCGACCGTAAACCATTTATTTTTGATATACGCCAATTCATAAACTGCGCCATGTTGTTCGTTTGCGGCTAACAATCTTTGACCAAGTGCCACCAAAACGGCAATTCTATTTTCTAAAATCATTTTTTTTAATTTTCTTTTTCTAACATAATCACATCACATTCGTCTTTACATTCCATATAAATATCTTCGATGGTTTGGTTCAGAACTGGATGCAAAAATTCGGGCGAAAGCTCCATCATGGGCAACAAAACAAAATTGCGTTCGTGCAACAATGGATGTGGAATGACAAGATTTTTTTTATTAACTAACTCATTTTCAATGAATAAGATGTCGATGTCGATGATTCGTGGACTCCATTTATCGGCTGGCTCGCGACCCATTACGCTCTCAATTTGTTGCGTTTCAAATAAAATAGCATCTGGATTCAAGTCAGTTTTGACAGATAAAACGATATTCAAAAAATCAGCTTGATTCGGATTTCCCCAAGCGGCTGTTTCGTAGTACGACGATATTTCTTCTATTTTCCCCAGTTTTTCGGCTATTAAAGACGTTGCCAAATCAATGTTTTTTTTGGCGTCTCCAATATTTGAGCCAAGACTCAAGTAGGTCATTTTTTTCATTAATATTTTTTATTTTTTTCGAGTTAAAGGTACAAACTCATGCTCAAGTTCAGTCATTTAATTTATAATTAAAAAATAAAATTCACTTTTCGCCAAATTTTTGATACACTTCATCTATCATTTGTTTGTAACGTAAGTATTCCCGATCGGGAATTGAGTATCGAATAGTTTCCAAAAATTGCAACAATTTGAAATGTTCGCCTTCAGACAAAACGCCGTCTTCGAGAAAAGTATCGAGTAACTTT
>JAYUJV010000426.1:0-2368 GCA_043764975.1 Saprospirales bacterium | reverse complement strand
GATATTTTGATGTCAATTTTATTTATATTGTTTTCGCCAATTTTTATTTGGCTCTTGCCAAATAAAATACTGTTTTTTAAAAACATTATATTTACATTGATTTCAAAAACGACTTGGGTTACTTACGAAGGTAAAAATACGAGCGCATTACCACGTTTGAAAAATGGTTTTTTCACGCCACTTCACGCCGTAAAAAAAGGCATTTCGCTTGACGAAACAACGATACAACGACTCAATTTTTTATACGCCAAAGACTATGCCATCAGCCGCGATTTAGAAATCATATTGAAAGGTGTGTTGGGTAGAGTGTAGTAATATAGCGAGCGACAACGCAGACAGCCGTTCTAAACGCTGTCTGCGTTTGAAAAGTGAAGTATATAAATAACTAAAAACCAAATAGGCTTGATAATCAACTGATTATCAAGCCTATTTGCATTAAAATATATGATAACAATTAAAAGACCTCCCTAAATCCTAAGCCCCATCCCAACCTTCCCCAAAAGGGAAGAAGAAAAAAGGAGGGACTTGCCAACGTGAAGGCAAATTTTTAGAAAAATATATTATTTTAATTACCTTAATTTCTTTAATTTTCTTAATTCAAACCTACTTCGAGCCATCTTTTTTGGCCGCCCACTGATCTACATTTGGGCAATCCGATTGCACTTTCGCGTCGAACTTGATATAAGTGCCGACCACCTTGTCGCGAAGCCAAGTGTTTGTATATTTTCCTTTCTTTTGCGCCAAAGCAGCTTGTTGTATCTTGTTGTAATCTTGTTGCAAGTTTGCTTTATGCGGCTCTGTACGCGAGTTGAGGCGCACGATTTTGTATTGCACATCGCCAGCTGGCGTATCAAATTTCATAACAGGTGTCAGTGCCATTGCCTTTATGTTTTCGACGGCAAAATACACTTTTGGATCTAAATCCGCTACTTCATAAATCGTGTTGCCAGATGCTGGATTGATCATGCGGCCATCGTTGTTGTAGCTTTGTGCAGCCTTGTCCGAAAACTCTTTTACGGCTACCGAAAACGTCATTTTACCTTTTTCAATCAAGGTGCGCACAGAGTCTAACTTGTTCTGTGCCAAGGTTTTATCAGCGCTCGTGATGGTTGGTTTTATCAATATATGTCGGCAATGGATCGAGTTTCCACGACGCTCCATGAGTTGAATAATATGAAATCCAAACTCCGATTCTACGATTTGAGAAATCTGATTGTCGCTGAGTTTGTAAGCTGCAGCTTCAAATGGCGGCACATACGTACCGCGTTTTGCCCAACCTAAATCGCCACCTTGCGCCGCCGAACCATCGGCTGAATATTTTTCTGCCAATTTTGCAAAATCTTCTTTTCCATCTACGATTCGCTTCCGAATCGCATCTAATTTGTCGTAAGATATTTTTTTCTGCTCCTCATTGAGCTTCGGATTCACGATGATTTCGGACAATTCTACTTCAGAGTTGAAGTACGGAATACTGTCTTTTGGTATCAATTCAAAATAATTTTTGACTTCGTTTGGCGTGATGCTGATGCCGTCTGTGATTTTGGCGCGCATCTTGTCCACCAATTTTTTGTTCTTGATGTCATCGCGAAACATATCTTTTACTTGCGCAATCGATTGACCATAATAGCCTTCAAACATCGATACATCGTTGTTCATGGCGCGCATAATTTGGTCAATACGGCCTTCGAGTTCTTGCTCTACTTCGCCATCGGTCACTTCTATACTATCCACTTTTGATTGGTTCAGCAATAGATTTTGTAGTATCAAGTTGTCCATAATCGTACATTTTGCACTCTCGGGCAAACTACCACGCTGCGATTTCGCATAATTAAACTGTTCTTCTACATCAGATTGTAAAATCAACTCGCCACCAACCGTAGCAATTACTTTGTCTAACACTTCTTTTTGCTGTGCATTTGCATTGTTCATCAAGCAAAATGTACAGAGAATTATCAAAAAATACTTCATTATTATGATTTAAAATTTTTAAACTGTATAGCGTTCAACGTCGTCGAGGTTCAAAACCTCGACGACGTTATTTTAATATTAAAGAGTCTTTTTATTTAAAAAAAGTTGCCTGAATTAAATTAAGATAATTAAAATAATTAAAGTAATTAAAACAATAATTGTACAATCAACCAATTAACTAATTTAACCAATCAACCAATTAACTAATTTAACCAATCAACTAATTAACTAATTTAACTAATTCAACCTATTAACCAATTCAATCAACCATAATTTTCAAATTATTGGCCTTGAACTCACATTGATAGAGTTCTTCGCGCTTGTCTTCTACTATTTTTTGCTTGCGCTGATGGAGTATAAACTTACGCGCTTGCTCCGACACAAAAGAAATTGGCGGTGT
>JAYUJV010000425.1:0-6329 GCA_043764975.1 Saprospirales bacterium | reverse complement strand
CTTTTTCAATCAAAGATTGTTTTTCTTCAATCGTGGATAGTAAACGAAAAGTCTGATCTGCGCCATCCAAAACCTGACGAGGATGCGGATAAAAAGTGATAACCACACTTTCTCCGTTGATTTGCTGCGCTAAATCTTTTATTTTTTTTAAAATAAATTGATGCCCTTTGTGAACACCATCAAAAGAGCCTATCGTGAGTACCGCATTCCGAAATGTCGGTAATTGATCTATTTGCGTATGAATTTTCATTTCGGCACAAATGTACATAATAAGTATCAATAGAACATTTCTGTATCAAAATTGTTTGTATATTTGCACCACAAAATTTTAAAACGTGTTTGATAAAATAAAAATATTACAAGCGCTCGGAAGCGTGATGGATCCAACTACTGGCAGAAGTATTGTGGCAGTAAACATGGTACAAGACCTTGATATTCAAGGTGTTAATGTAAATTTTACGTTGGTGCTTCCTTCGTTGAATATGCCAAATAAGCAAGATTTAATCTTCGCTTGCGTGGGTGAGATTCAAGATATTTATCCTTCGGCAGAGGTCAATGTGCATACAAAAACCGTAAATGCCGAAATGCCAACGGAAGAAAAAGTGTTGCCGCAAGTCAAAAACATTATCGCAATAGCATCAGGCAAAGGTGGCGTTGGTAAATCTACAGTTTCCTCGAATCTGGCTTTGGGACTTGCGCGCATGGGTGCAAAAGTCGGTTTGCTCGATGCCGATTTGTATGGCCCTTCGATTCCGACCATGTTTGGCGTTCAAAAACATCGCCCGTTGGTACAAGATGTGTATGGTCAAGCCAAAATTGTACCGCTTGAAGTGCAGGGAATCCATTTGATTTCGTTGGGCAATATCGTAGATGCCGAGCAAGCTGTGGTGTTGCGTGGCCCTCGTTTGGCAGGTATTATCAAGCAATTTATAAACGATACGCTTTGGCCCGAACTCGATTATTTGCTTATCGACTTGCCTCCTGGCACTGGCGATATACAATTGACACTCGTTCAAACCGTACCTTTGACAGGTGTTGTGATGGTCACAACGCCACAAGAAGTGGCGATTATAGATGCCGTAAAAGCAATGAATATGTTTCAATTGCCACAAGTAAATGTACCGATATTGGGCGTGGTAGAAAATATGTCATGGTTTACGCCAGCGGAACTACCTGATAATCAATATTTTATATTCGGCAAAGGCGGTGGAAAACAATTGGCGCGCATGGCGAACACAGTTTTGATGGGTCAAATTCCTCTCGTGCAAGGCATTCGTGAAGGTGGTGACAATGGTTCGCCTGCTGTTGGTTCTGATAATGTTTTAGTACAAAATGCTTTTATGACCGTCGTTGAAAATTTAGTGAATCAAATACAATTGCGACATGAGGTCTTAGCGCCAACTGAAAAAGTAAAAATGACTGCTTAATTTGAATAAGTCTTTATTGTCGGTTAGTCTTTATTGTCATTTAGTCGGTTAGTATTGAAAAACTTACGATTTAAAAGCTGATGATTGATACTTAAAAAAAGTATTTGAATATTTGAAAATTATAAAAATGGAAAATAAAGAAGCCTTGTTAAAAAGAATTGATGCTGCATTGGAAGATATCAGACCGCATTTGGCAGTGGACGGTGGCAACATCGAGCTGGTAGATGTGACGGAAGATATGCAAGTTCAAATAAAATGGCAAGGCAATTGCGATGGCTGTTCTATGTCCGCCTTCACGATGCGCGCAGGTGTGGAACAATCTGTTCGTACCAAAATTCCAGAAATAATGAGTGTTGTTGCTTTGAATTGATTAAAAACAATCTAATCAATTTCTACTATAAATAAGCCTAAATGTTTGACAATCAAATATTTAGGCTTTTTATTTTACATATCAAATTAATTACATTAAAACTGCTTCTATGTTTTCAAGTCCCTCTTTTGGAGGGATTAGGGAGGACTACTCCAACCCTTTAACCATCAGATTCAACTCGCCGCTTGATAATATTTCGATTTTAATGCCTGTTTCAGTCAAATATATTTTTTGAATATTGAGGTCATTTACTGTGCCTTGCATAGTGACGCCTTTCGTGACGACATAGTTGGCGAGCGAGGCTTGAATCATGTTTCGCATTTCGGTCATATTCTGTTCCAAAGGGATTTTCATAGATTCTTTCATCTTGTTCACAAGCGTTTTGTGGAACAACCAATTGGCACTTTTGGCCAAAAAATTCTTTGTTTTTAATTCAAAATCGAGGTTATCCATCGTGATAGATTTGCTGACTGGATCATAAATCGGAACGCCAATCAAGTAAACTTGACCATTATAAGCACCTGATAATGAAGTATTTATGACCATTTTGTCGCCTTGACCGAACAGTTCAATTTTTTCCACTTTCACTTGCTTCCCTGGGTCGCCGAACACTTGACCAACCATTTTGGAAGTCGCCAATTGCTCTGCTTCCGTATATGGAATATCGGTGCTGACATTTACCGAAAAGGCATTTGTGTTTTGACCACCATAAGTAAAATTCGGTAAAAAAGTATTGGTTCTGAACGTCGGCTGTTCGCCGATATGGATTTCAGAAATGGCCGCTACCGAAATATTAGTCGCCAAACTATTACTCGCGGTCGATATTGGCGAAAGGCTAATATTTTTAGGCGTAATTTTTACCCAAGTTTTATACTCTTCATTGATTTTGACAGGCGTTTGCATCGTGTTCCAAGTATCTTGTATGAGCTTGCGCATATTCAGATTTTCGCGCACTTGTTTGTCAATAATGGCTGCAATCATGGTTTTGTTTTTATCCAAAACCGTATTCGCAATCGTAGTGATTGGCATATCAAAACCCATTTTCATAACTGGTTGTTTTATCCAATCATAACTCTCCACATTTGTGTATGTTTCGATACTCCAATCTTCTTTTACTTTAAAAAAAGATTTGAATTTTAAAGCGATTTCGCCAGTTGCCTCTACTTCCGAAACGATGATATTTTTCTTAATCCAAAGATTAACTGGCACTCGGTAATTGATATAATTGCCGTCAAACCAAACATTTATGGTGTTCGATTTCATGACTTTCATCATCAGATTGTCGCCGCCATCATTGTTATAATCGTAATCTTCATAAAAAACCATACCGTTGGTTTTGGCATTGATTGTTTTTTCAATCTCATCAGCACCAATATTAACTGGAATATTGACGATTGACGCTTGAGGTTCTGTGGTCATCACGTTATAGTTTTCGACTGGTTTTTCGGGTTGAGCTTGAGTTTTGCAAGCAAAAAAGCTAAAAAAAGTGATAATTATCACCAATTTATTAATATTATGATTCATTTTATAAATTTTAATACAAATATATGGGTTTGATTTTTAATATATGGTTAAGAAAATATTAAAAAAAAGTACGAAGTACACTGCTAAATTCAAAAAGCAATAAATTGATTTATTTCTGAATTTTTCTTTTTAGTTTTGGCAAAGACCACGAAAATCCTAAATTGGCGAATAAGTCAGAAACTGGCGCATTGATAGCTGTACCAGCTGTGATATTTACAGAAAATGATTTTGTCAAATCATAACTCGCACCCAAATCTACACTTTGATAAGGTAAACTTCCTTTCTGAATGATGTCAATATAATCGGCATATAAACTCAATTTATCACTAAAATTATAAGTCGTATTTGCGACAATATTATAGTAAGGCACTTTGGTTTCTCCATCAAAACTCAGTCCTACATTGTAAGCGATCGACCATTTATCACTTAACGTATGTTCAAAAGTAGCAAAAAATATTGGTGCAGTAGTTAAGGTTCGAAACGCTTCTGCACCAATTTTTGGAAGTGTAAAATAGGCTTCAAAACCGATTTCGGGCAACTGTTTTATTGCTTGTTTAAGCACAATTCGAGTACCGATGGTTAGCGGCATAAAACCACTTTCATCATAAGCACTTGTTGTATTTCGAACACGTGTAATGTCATTCAAAACCCTAAAATCTAACCAATTATTGACTTTTACTCGAAAAGTTGTATTGTTAATTAACAAACTTGAATCGTTACTGACCGTTTGGTATAGCAAGTTATTGTCAAGATACAATCTTGCATTTTGAAGGTCTGTCGCATCAATCTCATAATCATCGAGTTGATTACTTTGGCGATTCAATCGCTGAATTTTATTTTTGATGCTTCGTTTTTTCTTTTTTACAGTTTGCGCTTCCACAAAATTGGGCATCACAAAAATAAACAAGAATAAAGCAAGCATTTTTAATAACAGTTTCATACTTTTCATAGAATTGTAATTATTTTTCAACTTCAAAATCAGCCAAAATATCCCATTTTCTATTGGTGCATCGTAGCAACCAATGGTCATTTGGATAAGCCAAACCTAACGATACTTTTCCCAAACCATCTAATGTTGTAGAAAAAACATACGTTTCTTTATTCATGGTCACAGGATATTCTTTTCCTTTAAAAATGGCTACTGCGCCACCCAAATTTTCTCTAAAAACCAGCCTTTCGTTGCTACCGTTTTGAATCCAGGCTTTGTCAAAAACACCGCCAGCGTATTGCATATATCCAAGCATATTGCCTTGTAAAGTGCTGATTTTATTCCTTTCATCTAATTTATAAAAATCTTGATCACTCGGCGCACCTTTGATTTTACAAACCAAACTTACCGAATTATCAGCTTTCATTTTGGCCAAAAACTTATAAATTTTATTGGGTTTTGAAGGCAAATAACACCAAAGTCTGAACGTACTATCATTCAACGCTTCTTGTGTCATAATTTGCATCATCTGGAATTTTCCTTTTCCATTTCCTTTCCAAACGCCCATTCCTCTTACCGAATTATCGGGATCTGTCGAAAAAGTAAATACATCTCGTGTGGGTGGATATGTCCAAACACCAGCAATCGGAACTTTCTGTTGAGCGTTTACATTTAGACATAAACACATCATAATCAGGGTTTTAACAAAAATTGTTTTCATTTTTAATGGTTTTTAATGTGAATAAATTATTTTGAATCTTTTAAATTTTTCTTAGAAACATGTAGTCTAGTAATTTTTTTGTATCATCATTAAGTATTAAGTATTCGAGTATTAAGTATTCAAGTCGAGATAACAAACTATTATTAAGCTTATTATGCATTGTTAAAACTGTAATACTTAATACTTATATACTTAATACTATAGAATGATTTGATTGAAAACAGGCATTTTGAATTTACTACACAAGTTTTAAAAGAACCATTATTTTTTCATTTCTTCATTTATCATCAATAATTTGACTCTTTCAATCATAGCATCTATGCCTTTTAGTTCGTCTTCGGGGCCAGTCGAAATTTGAACATTACTCGGTACGCCACCTTCGATATTGAGGCCGTCGGGCAAAATCATTTTTGTTGCAGAAAAGCGATAACGCCAACCGTTTGGCAACTCCGATGAAATCGGTAAACCGCCGCCGCCGCCAGTTTGGTCGCCAATAACGGTCACGTTTGGCAGCTGTTTCATATAGCCTACAAAAAAATTGGTAGCACTGTAACACAAGCGATTTGTGAGTATAAATATCGGTTTATTGAGGTACGTCACGAGTGTATCGGGCGCATCTTTTTCTATTTTTTTGATTTTCCCATTTTTATCTTTTTTACGCTCAATTGGCTTTACAAATATCGAATCGCCTTTACTAAAATCGTTGTGACCAATACCATTTTTGCGATACATTTGACCCAAATATGTCTTTTTTGTAGCAAAACGGCTCATAATTTGAAAAATATTGGCCATAGAACCACCACCATTATTCCGCATATCCAAGATAATTGCCTTGGAGTTTTTGAAGCGATCGAGCACAAAATTAAGTTGTTCGGTCTTGATTGGCGACCCAAATGAACCGTAATGTACATAGCCAATCGAGTCAATCCAAGTATTGACCAAAGGCCCAGTATAATAGGTGTTATTTTTGAGATAAGTCCGTTGCAAAAACTCAAAATTGAAGTTTTGGGGATAATTTTGATACCAACCCCAACTGCGCGAGCGGTCAAATTCAGTTACCATATTTACGTGACCATCATTCAGCGAATTTAACATACTACTCAGCACACCATAAAGCGAATCTTTGGGCATTTTGTCGTTCACCATCGGTTTATAGTAGCGACAAGTCGAATCCCAATTGATGTGTTTGTAATCAAAAAAGGAATAATTTTCATCTACGGTTTTTGACAGCATTTTAAAACAGTTGGTAGGCGTGTTTTTCATGTCTTCAGTCAATAGCATTGATTTACATGAAAATGTAAACAATGCAATGATAATCAATGCGTAATAAATATTTTTTTTCATAATATTTTATTTTAA
>JAYUJV010000424.1:0-6336 GCA_043764975.1 Saprospirales bacterium | reverse complement strand
ATACTGCGTTACAAAAAACGGCATGTAGCCCTGCTACACCCCCTTTTTTGTGCCTTGTCTTAGCTCGAAATACTTCCTAAAATTTGGGTATATTATTTCTTGTATCACCCCTTATTACTCCAAAAGTATAAAGTATATTAGTATAAAGTATTCAAGTCGAGATAATAACCTAATATTAAGTATAATAGTATAAAGTATTCAAGTCGGGATAATAAATGAGTATTAAGTATTGGAGTATAAAGTATTCAAGTCGAGATAATAAATGAGTATTAAGTATCGGAGTATAAAGTATTCAAGTCGAGATAATAAATAAGTATTAAGTATCGGAGTATAAAGTATTCAAGTCGAGATAATAAATAGGTATTAAGTATCGGGTTATAAAGTATTCAAGTCGAGATAATAAACTAATAGTGAGCTGTTTAGGTAATGTAAAAACTGCAATACTTAATACTAACATACTTAATACTTTTTCTCTTAGACAGTTTAAAAACTGCAATACTTAATACTCAAATACTTAATACTGTATTATTTTATTACAAAAAATCCCTCTTGAAAATACTAAACAGAACAAATCTTAAAGTGTTTTCTGTTTCGGTAATTTCAAGAGGGAAAGAATATTTTATTATTAAAAACGCTAAAACCTCCGTTTTTACTCCTTCCCTTTTGGGGAAGGTCGGGATGGGGCTTCTTACTCCGCAACCACAACCTTACGGCTGATGTTTGCACCATCTATATTCAAACGAATAAAATATACGCCTTTAGTCGTATTATTCAAATCTAAACTAATGTCATTTTGACCAATAGTCAAGTTTTGAACACCAAAATTTTTGATTACTTTTCCAGCTACATCAATCATGGTTATATTGGCAATCGTTGCTTTTTCAGCAAAAACAGTCATTGTCAAAGCTGAATTTTCGCTTACTGGATTTGGGGCAATCGTGACGCTGCTTATGTCCGTCAACTCTTTAGTTGCACTTGTTGCGGTAGTCTTAAAAACTGTATAAACCTTTGAAACTTGAGCAGGATCTATACAAAGTCCGCCATCGCTATAAGGATAAACTCTCCAGTAATATGTCAAGTTTGCTTTCAAGTTCTTTACCAATTGCTTAGTCGCAGAGCCTGGCAACAAAAAACGCTGCAACTCTACTGTCGAAAAGCTAGATGTACGATCTATTTCTACGATATAATTAGACGCATTAGCAACCGCTTCCCAAGTAAATTCGATGGCATCGAATGGACTAATACTAATTGGTGTAGCATTGTTCGATGAATATGGATAGACTAACTTCGATGTATTTTGCACCGCAACCGTTGGTACAAAAGCTGATTTGATATAGGCACGTTTCGATGAATTGTAATCTTTTAGCATCAAGTTTTTTTGCTCAGTCGTAAAAACGTAGTCTTTACAACCAATAAAATAACCCATAAACAAGGTTTCATCAAATTTTTTCAAGTTAATAGTATCTTTATCGCAAGGGCTAATGAGTCTTTTATTGAACTCGGTGCAACCAGCCCAACCAAAACCAAAGTTGTAATCGGCATAGGTATCGCAAACGTAATCGCCCGCAACTTTACAGTTAGAACCATTGAAACACTCAATCGGTGTTGAACCATCTGGCGCAACCGTATCTGGGATTTTGAAATAATCGGGAACTGCGCCCCAACTTGCAAAATTATATTTCTGAATCAAATTCTCTTGATCCCAACCGTGGTGTGGATGCAACAAACTGAAATAATGCCCAAACTCATGGCTCAATGTGCCAGATGTAGCATTCAATTGGTCTTTGCGCGAAACCAACCAATCACGTGTCGGACTATAATATGCCAACGTAGTGCCGCCAAGTGGCGTAGATCCGCCTTCGTTGGTAGCGTTGAGCGCCACAAAAACATTGATGGCTTTGCCATCGCGTTTGTTTTGCATCAATTGCGCTGTTTTGCCTGGGTCAGAATACATAGCATCGTTGTCGATATAACTAAAAGTACCGCCACTAAGGTAAAACACCACGCCTTGATCTGCATAATCGATGTTCATTTGGCAAAGGTTTTCGAGTACTTTTTGCTCAGATACGCGACCAGTTTTGTCAGCCTTCGCAATTAAGTGAAACTTAATGGGTATGTAACGCGTCGCGCCACGTTCTTCGGCCGTAATGCCTTTTTCGAGTTCGTAACGGTTCTCGAACAATCGATCGCGGATAAGGTCAAAATCCTTTGTGCCACAACCGCCATTCAGCGACATTGTATTGTCTTGTGCAAACGCTGCCGTGACGAAGCAAAGCATAAATAATGTATTTGTAAAAACTTGTTTCATTAACATGATAATATTCTAAAATGTATAATTAATAAAAATGATTATTTTGTTGAAATTGCTTAAATTAATGTAACAACTTAGCCATTCATCGAAAAGAATTGAATTTTAAAGACTTTGTTTGGTGTACAGTGTAATTTGCAATAAGCAATAAGCAAATTTGCCGAAAATCGTTGCCTTTTGTCAATTGTATATTGCTTATTGAAACTAAATATACCCAAAGCTACAAATTTACCATTCACTCGAATAATACCTAAGTATTTACAACCAAAGTTCAATTTCTTGATAGCGTACTTTGTACTCAGTACTTCGTACTTTTAAAAATTGTACTTCGCACTAAAACCTACTATTATTAAATAAAGTGTAGCAAAATCCAAATATAGTTGGTTTGGGAGAGCAAAAATAGAAAAAAAATTAGTTAATCACGCTTTTTTATTTTTTTTAATAAATAATTCATTTTGAAATGAAAAATATTTTTAATAAAGTATAAAAAACCGTACCTTTGCGCCAGTTTTTAAAAAATAATAAAAATGCTGAAAAGTTATGAGTAAAGTAACCGTAATCGGCTCGGGAAACGTTGGCTCTACAGTCGCTAATGTACTCGCGCACAGAGATTTAGTAAATGAAGTTGTGTTGTTGGACATACAAGGCAACATGGCGAAAGGCAAGGCCCTCGATATGTGGCAACAAGCACCTATTGATTATTATAGCACTTTCGTGCGTGGCACAGACAACTACGAAGACACCGCAAACTCTGATGTGGTGGTCATCACGGCAGGTCTTCCGCGCAAACCAGGTATGACGCGCGACGATTTGATCGCTACCAATGCAAAAATCGTGAGTTCGGTTACCGAAAACATCATGAAATATTCTCCGAACCCAATCATCATCGTCGTTTCTAATCCTTTGGATGTCATGACTTATGTGGCGGCTATCAAGTCGGGATTGCCTTCCAACCGCGTGTTCGGTATGGCTGGTATCTTGGACACGGCGCGCTACCGTGCATTTTTGGCAGAGGAACTAAAAGTATCTCCGAAAGACATACAAGCGGTCTTGATGGGCGGACATGGCGACACCATGGTTCCACTCCCGCGCTACACGACAGTGGCTGGTATTCCAGTGACTGAACTCATATCGGAAGAAAAATTGACGGCCATCGTGAACCGCACCAAAAACGGTGGTGGCGAATTGGTGAACCTCATGGGCACTTCGGCTTGGTATGCACCAGGCGCAGCAGCAGCACAAATGGTAGAAGCCATCTTGCGCAACGAGCGTCGCATATTTGAGTGTTGTGTAAAGATGGAAGGTCAATATGGTTTGAATGGCATTTTCTTAGGCGCACCAGTTATCTTGGGTCGCAACGGCATAGAGCAAATCTTGGAACTCAAACTTACCGCAGACGAAATGGCC
The DNA here is from genome assembly GCA_043764975.1 of Saprospirales bacterium. Taxonomy (GTDB): domain Bacteria; phylum Bacteroidota; class Bacteroidia; order Chitinophagales; family Saprospiraceae; genus JAYUJV01. The sequence continues at coordinate 2,621 of JAYUJV010000424.1, read as the reverse complement.
TTGGTTGATGCTTCGGCGCACCACGTAAAAGAAGTCATGGAAGTTTATGATGCTATGGGATTGTAAATTTTGTTGAGGTGTTGAGTTGTACATTTGTTTATCTATTATACAAAATATTGATATTCAGCATTTTATAAAAAATAATTATTTTAATTACTTTCATTTTCATAATTATTTTAATTCAAAAAAAGGCTACTTCGCGGATGTGAAGTAGCCTTTTTCGGGTTTTGGTTATTCGCTTTTACTGATGCTTATTTTAATTTCTCATCGAAGTTTTACAAGGCAATTTTGATAATAAAGTGTCTTGATAACTATCAATTGTCTTCTTCGTGTTGCATATACAGTCAGGGATTGAATCTATATTAGTACGCCGAATATCTAAATATGAGAGTTTTTTTAACTCGCATAACACCTTTGGGAAAGTAGTAATGTCCGTACCAGCCAATGCTAAATATTCTAAATTTTTTAGTTTTGAAAAACTATCTGGGAGCTTTTTAATTCTATGTTTACCAGAATAATGATCACCACAACCAACAGCTGATGAATATCCCACCATTAATAAATATAATTGATCTAATTGCCCAATAAACTCAGGCAATTCTTCCATATCGGCATTTATGATGGCTAAATCACGTAATCCTTTTAGTTTCACTATATTACTTGGAATCGAATCTAAATATCGAATGTCAAGTTGTGGAACAGAATCAAGTTTAGAAAGCATCTCAATTGCAGCTTTAACAGAAGCTCTTTTATTACCATTTCCACAAGAATAGCTCCGTATTTTTTTTAAATATTTCAACTTTTTTAAATCTATAGTATCAATAATGAGTACTACAATTTCTCTATTTCTATCTTTTTTTGTTACTTTAGAAAGTGGATATACAACGTAATCAGTTTCTATATAAGTCGGCGTAACACAAGCACATAAATATAAAAAAGAAAGATAAAATAACGCTTGATAAATGACTTTTAGATTTTTATTTTTCATGTTTTTATAACGAAAATATATTTATAAGATACACTTTTTTACTATTGACTACTAATGCTCTATACTTGACTTACAAGGTAGTTTTTCAAATAAATTGCTTTGATAACTTTCAATTGTCTTTTTCGTGTTGCATATACAGTCAGGAATAGAATCCATTGCGGTATCACTAATATTCAAATAAATTAGTTTTTTAAAATCGCATAACAACATAGGAAAAGTAGTGATAGCAGTACCACTTAATGTTAAATACTCTAAATTTGTTAGTTTTGAAAAACTATTGGGGAGTTTATTAATTTTATGTTCACAGTAATAATAATCACCATGTATTCCGCTATGCGTAGAAAATGAATAACCCACCATTAAGGAATTTAATTTATCAAATTGACATATACTCTCTGGCAGGTCTTCCATATTGGCATCTACTAAACTCAAATTAAGTAATCCTTTTAGTTTAACTATATTACTTGGAATTGAATCTAAACGTCTAATAACAAGATGCGGAACAGAATCAAGTTGGGAAAGCATCTCAATAGCAGCTTTGACAGAAGCTCTTCTGTAATTTTTGCTGCATGAGTAGCCTTGTACTTTTTTTAAATACTTCAACTTTTTTATATCTATTGTATCAATAAGGAGTATTGAGATTTCTCTATTTCTATCTTTTTTTGTCACTTTAGAAAGTGGCCATATTTCATTTTCATGTGTTGTTATATTGGGCGTAACACAAGCACATAAACAAAGAAAAGATAGATAAAATAACGCTTGATAAATAAATTTTAGGTTTGTATTTTTCATGTTTTGTTGTTAATATTGATTGATTGAATCACAAAATAATTACTGTTTAATCTCACTTGCTTTTTTTCTTTCATTTATCAACATTTCTTCATGTATCAAATCCCAACCTTTGGGGTTTAATTTGGCTTTTAAGCTATCACAATCGCATTTTGTAACATCAAAATAAGGCGTATAATCCACTAAAAAGTAGTCTTTATAAAGAAAAAAAGTGTCTTTCTTTATTTTTTCTTTTAAGAAAAATGCTCTTATATGTCCATAATCCTCTCGTAAATGTAATGTATCTTTATTAATGCGCCACTTCCCACTTCCCATAAGAAGATCCACAACGTCACTCGGCTCACGTCTATGTAATGTACTATCCCATGTCATACAATATTCAACATATTTGCCACTTTTCTCAAAACAACAAACTCTTGAACTATAACGCAATGTATATTCTTTCCAAAGTTTAATGTCGTCATTACATATCAATCTTTCATCAATTTTTTCGCTTTGGCAAGAAATGAAAAAGATAGTTATAGAAAGGAGTATTTTAAGGTTAAAAGTATTCATACAAAAGCATTTTTTTAGATTAAAACATAAATATAAGATTTAAAATAACTCCATTTATGTTTATTGACATGAATGTTCAAACTTTAACAAACCCAAAATCCACCAATTATTTATTTTTTTCATCAAAAACACTTTAATATACCATAAAGCGTTTTATCTTTAAGGGATGATTCAAAAAATAACATACCCGATTTTACTCGTCTTTTGAGCCAATACTGCGTTACAAAAAACGGTATGTAGCCCTGCTACACCCCCTTTTTTGTGCCTTGTCTTGACTCAAAATACTTCC
>JAYUJV010000423.1:0-2380 GCA_043764975.1 Saprospirales bacterium | reverse complement strand
ATTCATAACCGCGAAGATGAAGAAATAAGCAGCGAAAAAATAAGTATTTTACCCGAAAATGGCGACCTACGATTCGACAATGTTTCGTTCCGTTACGGAAGTGTACATACGCCACAAGTGATTAATAAAGTGAACTTTACGATTCCCGAAGGTAAGACGACAGCGATTGTCGGCACGTCTGGAAGTGGCAAAACGACGATTTTGAAATTGCTCCTCAATTTTTATCAAGCGACCGAAGGAAATGTGAAAGTAGGTGACGTAAAACTAAGCAATATCCTCAACCGATTGTGGCGTAGCAAGTGCGGCGTTGTGATGCAAGATGGTTTCATTTTTACAGATACGATTGCCAAAAACATCAGTGTCGGCGACGAACGCGTGGATAAAGCAAAGCTATTGTATGCCGTAAAAATTGCAAATATTCAAAGTTTTGTCGAAAGTTTGCCTTTGGGTTACAATACCAAAATCGGTGGCGATGGCATGGGACTCTCGCAAGGTCAAAAACAACGTTTGTTGATTGCGCGCGCCGTTTACAAAAATCCAGATTATATTTTCCTCGACGAAGCCACAAACTCACTCGATGCTTACAACGAGATGATAATCATGGACAACCTCAATGAATTTATGAAAAACCGAACGGTGGTCGTGGTTGCGCACCGATTGAGTACCGTCAAAAATGCAGACAACATCATCGTACTCGAAAAAGGCGAAATCATAGAACAAGGCAATCACAATCAACTCACGGCTATGCGCGGTGCTTATTATCATTTGGTCAAAAATCAATTGGAATTGGGTAATTGATTTTTTTTAAATTAAGAAAATTAAAGTAATTAAGGAAATTAAAATAATATAATTAATTGTAAATCAATGATTTATATTTTTTTTGATGATAATTTTTGCTTTAAAAAAGGCTTTTCGATGATGTTTCAAAAGCCTTTTTTTAATTTTATATTCTGTTAAATAAATGTGAAATGTCATTTTGAACGAAATTATATTGTTGATAATGTGTTTAATAATTTGATTTCAATAATGAAATTATAAACTATAAAAATATTTAAACAATGAAAAAATTAATGTTATTTGCGATAGCAATTTTCACTATGAGTTTAGCTCAAGCTCAAACGACGACGACTGGTGCAACTGCTCCGACTACCGAAATGAAAAAAGATAAAGGTGGTAAACACGGCAAACACAACAGTGACAACAATATGCAAAATCGTCCTGACGGTAAATCAGACAACAATGGCGACAATGGCGTTCGCGAAGACAAAGGCGAAAAAGGTGAAAAAACAAAAGCATTACTTGGTTTGAATGATGAACAAAATACAAAATTCAGAGCAATAGTTCAAGAACGTCGCAAAGCTGCAAAAGCTATCAAAGGAGATAAATCTTTGAGCGAAGCGGATAAAAAAGCTAAATTAGATGCTTTAAATGTAACACGCGATACTCAATTGAAGGCGTTTTTCACGCCTGATCAATTGGCTAAATGGAACAACTTGAATAAGAACAAAGGAAATAATGATTAATGAAAGCAATTAAAAAAATTAAAGCAATTAAAAAAATATAAGCTACTTATAATCAGTTTTTTATATTGATTTTATATTGTTTTCAAATTTAAAAAAAAGGCTTTTGAACGATGTTTCAAAAGCCTTTTTTAATTTTTTTGTTGTTAAATAAATGTGAAATATCATTTTATTTGAAATTATATTGCTAAAAATCTGTTTAATAATCTGATTTCAATAATGAAGTTTTTTAAACTATAAAAATTAAACAATGAAAAAATTAATGCTAGTTGGTTTAGCGATTATCTCTTGGAGTATCGCTGCTCAAGCTCAAGTACCAACTGAACCTAATACCACCAATACAAATACTACCGAAACAAAAAAAGATAAAAAAGATAAAGGTGGAAAACATGGTGGAAAACATGGTGGAAAACATGGCGATAAAGACGATGATCGTGGCGAAAAACGTGACCGTAAAGACGATGATCGTGGCGAAAAACGTGACCGCAAAGATGATGATCGTGGCGAAAAACGTGAGCGCAAAGACGATTATCGTGGAGAAAAACGTGATGACAATATGCAAAATAGACCAGATGGCAAAACAGAAGGTAAAAACCGTGACGATAGTAAAGTAGAAAACCGCAAAAATCTTATAAAAAAATTTGAAGATTTAGACATAAACGATCGTCCAAGAGGCAGAGCCAACACTGATAATACTCGTAAATCGGGTGGAAATAATTAATATTTTCAAATTACTTAGCATAAGTAAATTAGAATTATTTTTGTGCGCTACGCATACCACATCGCTAAAAGGTTAAAGTCCTGAACGAGCCTGCCAACAGGAATCGTAGCTTAATGCAAGGGTGTCTATCGTGAGGTAG
>JAYUJV010000422.1:0-6349 GCA_043764975.1 Saprospirales bacterium | reverse complement strand
GGTGGTGGTGCAGGTACTGGCGGTGCGGCAGGTACTAATGGTGGTGATCCAAATCCAGCTTGTCTGGCTTGTGGGCCTACTACTCCACTCGGTATGGTTACTGGCTGCACAACTACAAATGATATGTTACAAGGTCTAAATTTTATAGATGCTTCTGCTAATAGTACCTATACATTTGGTGGTTATCGAATTTGGAGTACGGTTTCGGGTGTTGGAGTTGGCATGATTCAAGCTGGTACTTCATTGACCGATTGCCAAGGTAATCCTTATTATAGAGTTCAATTTGGTCAAAGTTTTACACCTGGTGTAGCCATTACAGCAGGGATTCAATACGCTTTAGTGAGCAATACTGCGACAAGTACAGCATCTTTGGAAGCCTATTTAATGTCTTTTTTTAGTACTCCGTCCCCGATGGCAACAGGTAGTTTTAATGATGTTTCGATCACTGATGGTGCAGGGAATGTATGGATTCATGATTGTTATAGTGGAATTTGTGGCGCAAGAGCTGTCGCATCACCTGGGGCTGATGGTGCGCCTGGTGTTGGCGCAGGTGCCGCGCCTGGCGATGGGTTTTCGATAGAAGAAATTGCATTACCAATTGAACTTATATCGTTCAAAGCAACTATGGTAAAAAAACAAATACAATTAAATTGGCTAACGGCTAATGAACTTAATTTTAGCCATTTTGAAATCCAACGTAGCTATGATGGAAATCATTTTGACTTTATAGCAATCGAAAAAGCAAAAGGTGGACGTGATTTTGTTACAAATTATAACTTCAGTGATAATACATTTTCACAATCAAATCAAATTTATTATCGCTTACGCGAAATAGATTTAGATGGCACTGAAGAATTTTCAAAAATAATATCAGTTCGTAATTTAAAAATTTCTACCTTAGAAGAAAATCTAAATATTAGTCCTTTACCTGCAAAAGATGTACTTAACATTAATTTTACGACAGTAATAGCTACAAATTACAGTATCGAATTAAAAAATCCGATTGGTCAAACCTTGATTTCTCAAAATTATGAATCAGGTGTTGGAAATCAAAAAATAGATTTGAATATTGGACATTTACCAGCTGGCACTTATTTTTTAAGCCTTACGGAATCAGGCGAAACGATAGGGATTACAAAAAGTATTATTAAAGATTAATTTTTATTTTTTTCACAAAAAAAGCGTTTCGGATTACTCCGAAACGCTTTTTTTTATGATTCAAAAATGCAAATATTAAGCATTTTTATTGATACAATTCAAGTCCTCGAAAGCAAGTTTCAAGCGAGTGATCATTGTTTTTTCAGCTTCGCGCATCCAAACTCTTGGGTCATAATATTTCTTATTTGGCTTATCAGCGCCATCAGGATTACCGATTTGACCTTGTAAATAGCCTTCATTTTTTTGATAAAAACCACGAATACCGTCCCAAAATGCCCATTGCATATCGGTATCAATATTCATTTTGATAGCACCGTATTCGATAGCCTCGCGAATTTCTTCGCGCGTACTACCCGAACCACCATGAAATACAAAATTGATTGGATTTGGATTCGCAATATTGTGTTTTTGACGTAAAAACTCTTGACTATTTTTCAAAATAATCGGTTTCAACTGTACGTTACCTGGCTTATATACACCATGAACGTTGCCGAAAGCAGCTGCAATCGTAAAATTCGGAGAGATTTTGCTCAAATGCTCATACGAATATGCTACGTGATCAGGCTGCGTATATAATTTGTCGTTGTCGATGTCAGAATTGTCCACACCATCTTCTTCGCCGCCAGTAACGCCGAGTTCGATTTCGAGTGTCATACCCATTTTCGCCATACGCTCGAAATATTGTGAACAAATTTCGATGTTTTCTTCAATCGGTTCTTCGCTCAAATCCAACATGTGAGAGCTATATAAAGGCTGACCTGCTGCTGCATAATATTTTTCGCCAGCCGTCAAAAGTCCATCAATCCAAGGTAATAATTTTTTTGCACAGTGGTCTGTATGTAAAATCACAGGCACGCCATACGCTTTTGCAACCGTATGCACATGAAATGCACCAGCCACACCACCAATAATACTCGCCGCTTGACCGTCGTTACTCAAGCCTTTACCAGCATTGAATTGCGCGCCGCCATTAGAATATTGAATGATAACTGGAGAGTTCAAATCTCTAGCCGTTTCCAACACCGCATTTACGGTATTTGTTCCCGTAACGTTTACCGCAGGAATTGCAAAATTATTTTCGTTGGCATAGTTAAACAAGTCCGTAACTTCTTGACCATGTAAAACGCCAGATCTAAATCTACCCATTATTGTTTATTATTTAAAATGATTATTGTTTGTATATTATTTTAAAGTCAAAATTGTAGTTAGTCATTTTTGTCAGTTAGTCTTTAATAATCAATATTTTAGACAATTTCAAAAAGGCAATTAATTTTATAAAAGCAAATTTGAAATTAAAAAAATTATATAAAACATTAATTTTCAGCATCTTACAATTATTTTTTAATTTTCTTAATTTCTTTAATTCCCTTAATTTTAATCAATGAATTCCTTCCATAGCCAAATAACGTTCTGCGTCTAAGGCTGCCATACAGCCAGTTCCAGCGGCCGTAACTGCTTGACGATAAACGTTATCTTGAGCATCGCCGCAAGCAAAAACGCCAGGAATATTCATCTTGGCAGTACCAGGTTTTGTGACCAAATATCCAGTCGAATCCATATCTAACATACCGTTAAACAAATACGTATTCGGCTGATGACCGATGGCCACAAAAAATGCTTTGCCACTAATCACTGACTCCTCGCCAGTTACATTATTCTTTACGCGAGCGCCTTCGACTTCGGTTTCACCGAGGATTTCGAGGGTTTCGGTGTTCCAATGGATTTCGATATTCGGTATATTTTGTACACGTTCTTGCATGATTTTCGAGGCGCGCATTTCGTTTTTACGCACCAAAAGATGCACTTTCGGACATAGTTTTGACAAATAAGACGCTTCTTCAGCAGCCGTATCGCCTGCACCAACTACGATAACTTCGAGTCCTTTGAAGAAAAAACCATCGCAAACGGCACATGCCGAAACGCCTTGATTCATCAATCGTTGCTCACTATCCAGACCAAGCCATTTTGCACTCGCACCAGTTGATATGATAATAGTATGTGCTTGAAATTCTTCGCCAGATTCTGTAAAAATCTTATGTACTGGTCCCGAAAAATCTACCTTAGATATGTATTCGTATTTCACAACTGTACCGAAATGCTCTGCTTGTTTTTGCATATCATCCATCATTTGTGGGCCAGTTACGGCAGCTGGATAACCAGGGAAATTTTCAACATCGGTCGTAATCATCAACTGACCGCCTGGCTCTTTGCCAGTAAAAACGATTGGCTCTAAACCTGCACGACTCGCATATATAGCCGCTGTATAACCAGCTGGCCCCGAACCTATTATTAAACACTTGTGAATTTTCATATTTTCTATTTCAATTTGGATTTTTTTACAAATTTTGCACAAAGATAAGTATTATATTTCCAAAATCGCAACTTGGATTTTAATAATTATACTTTTTTAGGTCAATAATTTGACATTTGAACAATTAAATATTGACAATTTTTATTTGTTTTCCGCCTGTCAAATGCTGTCGAACGATTCTTAGTGAATCGGCATTTGAGGGGTATTTTTGGATACATTCATATAAATCTTCGGTCGTTGCGGCCACGTCATTGTCCAAATATCCCATGCCTTTAAATTTGTTGTCTTCTACCAAAACTACGGCTGTTTCTTGTAAATTTCGACCTTTTTCGAGTATAAAAAAGTCTTTTTCAAAGACAATTTCTAAAGTTTCGAGCGCAGCTGATGCACGTTCGTTATAGGTTTCAACTGATTCTTCGCCACAACAAGCGCCCAAACATTGATTGATTTGGTACGCAAAACAAGCGCCTTCTGAAGTTTCTAAATCTGTCATTTTTGAACACAATTCAAAACGTTGTGTGAGCGAGCGCAATCGGCCTTTTGCGTCAGGTAATTTCTGAAATTCTGAGGCCAATTTCATTTTGCTTCTTACCGTTGATACATTTTTTGAGGATTTGAAACAGATAAATCCTTGTTCATTTTTGTAATGAAAAACAGCGTAGGCAAAATTTTTCGCTTTTTGAGCTTTATTGAGCCGCGGTTTCATGCGTTTTATTTCGTGGTTTTCGAGTAACAAGGCTATTAATTCTGAACCAGTTATTTCGTAAGTAATGTCATACACGCCGTTGAGCATTTTGGTCGTTTTTTCGGTGTGATCCGAAAAATGCTGCATAGCGCGCAAACGAATATTAATGCTTTTGCCGACATAAATTACTTCGCCTTGCTTATCGTAATAATAATAAACACCACATTCTTCGGGCAAACTATTTAGTTTTTCGAGGCTAATGCCGTTCGGCAAATTGGTTTCTTTTATACCTAAATTGACTCGGTCTTCTAACTTTCCAACGCCTTTTTCTACGGCAATAATGCGTTCAAATACCTCGACCGTTGCTAACACATCGGCCAACGCTCTATGTCGATCTAAAACCTTGATATTCAGACTTTTAATCAGATTTCCTAACGAATAAGACGACAAGCCTGGCAAGGCTTGACGCGACATTTTGACCGTACACAATTGCTTACGGACATAAGAAAAACCTAGACGCGCAAATTCTTCACGTATGAAATTATAGTCAAAACGGACATTGTGCGCCACGAAAATGGCACCTTCGGTCATTTCCACAATCTTTTTGGCGACTTCAAAAAACTTAGGCGCATTTTGCACCATTTCGTTGCTGATACCAGTCAATTGCGTGATGTTGTACGGAATCGAACGCTCAGGATTTAGCAACGTACTATATGTGTCAATCACTTTTTCGCCGTCGTGCAGCGCAATCGCAATCTCAGTTATGCGCTCTTTTGCCGCCGTTCCGCCTGTGGTTTCGACGTCAATGATGGCGAATATGGTTTTCTTTTTTTTCATATATTTACTGCTTGGATTTTCAATATTTTTTCTCAAAAGATTATTATCCAAATCGGCTACAAAGTTAAAATGATTCTGTATAAATTAATTTATTTTAACAAAAATATTATGATTATCTTTGTTAATATTATTGTCAATTTTTAATTAAAAAATAAAAATTATTAACTTAAAATGCTTATAATCAATTATTTAAAAATAAATATTATTACAATATTATTATTGGCATCAAATATTAATTGTAGCACAAGCCAAACGACTGCTGCAACTGAAACCAACAAAAGCAACTCAGCGAAGTCAGCAATTGTGGTTGGTGCAGCGCAATCCGAGTTGTATCTCGACCAACTAAACAACAAAAGAATTGGTTTGGTTGTGAATCAAACTTCTATGATGGACGATGTGCATTTGGTTGATTATCTGTTTCAAAAAAAATTAAATATCATTCGCATATTTGCGCCCGAACATGGTTTTAGAGGCGATGCAGATGCTGGCGAACACGTGACTGATGGCAAAGACAAAACGACAAATTTGCCCATAAAATCGCTTTACGGAAGTTCTAAAAAGCCAAGTGAAGCCGATTTGAAAGACCTAGATGTCGTGGTTTTCGATATTCAAGACGTTGGCGCACGTTTTTACACCTATATTTCGACCTTGCATTACGTCATGGACGCTTGCGCTCAATATCACAAAAAACTGATTGTGCTCGACAGACCGAACCCAAACGGACATTATGTTGATGGCCCGATACTCGAAAAATCGGTTCAATCTTTCGTGGGTTTAGATCCTTTACCGATTGTTCATGGCATGACGATTGGCGAATTGGCGCAGATGATTAATGGCGAAAATTGGCTCGAATCCAAGCAAAAATGTGACCTTTCAGTCATAAAATGCTTGAATTATGACCACCAAAAGCACTACGATTTGCCGATTCCACCTTCGCCGAATTTGAGAACTATGCGCGCTATATATATGTATCCGACTTTGTGTTTGTTCGAGGGTACTTGCGTGAGCGTTGGTCGCGGTACCGATTTTCCGTTTGAAATGTGGGGTTCTCCAAGTTTTAAAAATGGTAATCATGACTTTACGCCGAAGCCTGGCATTGGCAGCAAAGACCCATTTCAAAACGGTAAAAACTGTAACGGTTTTTGTATTCACGAAAAATCAATTGATAAAATTAACAATATGCAACAACTTGATTTAGAATTAATTATCAATTTTTATAAAAACTCATTGGATAAAAACAAGTTCTTTTTAGAAAATAATTTTTTTGATAAATTGGCTGGAAATTCGACGCTTAGAAAACAAATAATAGAAGGAAAAACAGAAGCAGAAATCCGTAATTCGTGGAAATTGGGTTTGAA
>JAYUJV010000421.1:0-2386 GCA_043764975.1 Saprospirales bacterium | reverse complement strand
ATTCAGTCAGTTTTTTGTATTACTAAAAGTATTAAGTATTTTAGTATTAAGTATTCAAGTCGAGATAATAAGTTAATAGTGAATCTTTTAGGTATTGTAAAAACTGCAATACTTAATACTTGCATACTTAATACTAATATAATAATTGATTAGAAAAAAGGCATTTTGAATTTACTACACAAATTTTTTAAAGTACTACTTTTTAGTTTCTAACGCTATATCGCGAAAATATACCACAAATGAAATTCGACGAAGGTAAAGATAAATTCCTACAAGCTTGGGGTACGCTCGGCTCTGACTGGGGCATCAATCGCACGATGGCTCAGATACATGCGCTATTGCTCATTGCGCCAAAATCGTTGAGTGCGGACGAAGTCATGGAGGAGTTACAGATTTCGCGTGGCAATGCCAACATGAATCTTCGCGCGTTGTTGGATTGGGGTTTGGTGTTCAAGGAACTCAAAGCTGGCGACCGCAAAGAGTACTTTGTGGCCGAAAAAGATATGTGGAAAGTAGCGAAGCAAATCATCATCAATCGTAAGAAAAAAGAGCTTGAGCCGATTGTAAAAGTACTCGATGAGTTGTCTATCGTGGACTCGGATTGTGAAAAATCGGAAGAATTTGTGAAAGTGATACGCGATATCAAGTTGTTTTCTAACAAAGCTGATTCAACGTTGGATTCCTTGATTCAAGCTGATTCTAATTGGTTTATGGGTACGTTTTTTAAGTTGATGAGGTAGGAGCAATAAGTCAAAATTGTCGGTTAGTCTTTTTTAGTCAGTTAGTCTTTGATAAATAAAGCTTTTGACTATTTCAGACTCACAAATATTGCTTTTTTAAATGCTTAAATTAATATTTTTTTAATATTCTGAACCTATATAAAGTAACAATGCCTTGTAAATCAACGATTTACAAGGCATTTGTTTTGAACTTATACCAAAGTACATACAGTTTTACCCTTTTAAATTTAAAAGCAAATGTTACTTATTTTAACACGAATTTCACTCTAATTAACGAATTACACGAATCGTAGATAAATAATTTCACTAAGTTTGAAACTTACGTTTCAAGCCCAATAACACAAATTTTAGCGAAAAGTGTAAAACCTTATGCAATACAGTATAACTTAATATTTAGCTTACGATTGACATATATTTGTCGCGTTGCGCCCACAATAAAAAGGCAACCAATATCAACAAAACGAGGCCGATACCTGGCGCACCTATGATACAAATATCGAAAAGTAAAATACCAACTGCAATTGGCGTAATCAAGATTGTCGCCAATGGACGTTGGAAACCAGTCAATAACATTGCGCCAAGCGCAACTTCTAATACTTTTACAACCGTCATATAACCTGTCGCGGCCATTACACCTGCAAATTTATCGGCATTTTCGCCCATAGATAATGGCATTGGAATAAAGTGCAAGAAAAAATTTAAGCCGAAAACGACAAATACTAAGCCTAATAAAATAGACGCTGCTAATACTGCATACTTCATAATACGTTGATTTTGAATTGTTTATAAAATTTGTTTGAAAATAGTTTGAAAATAGGTAACTACTTAGCCATTTTGAAGGATTAGAATATTTTCCTTTCTTGATTAAATCTTCCGTCACAATAAGCAATGGACAATAAGCAATTTTAAAACCAAGCACTGTATTTATGCTGAAATCTAAATTTTGCTTTTTGCATATTGCCAATTCTAAACGAGTAATTAGCAAAAGTTATGAAAATTCAACTCACTTACTAATACCTAAGTGTTTACGAAAATAGTTTGAATATTTTTTTGTTTAATTCCAAACCGTTTGGTATGACGGTTTTATAGGCATTTTGATGACAAAAAATGAACTGCTTGGCGCTAAATCCAACGTTACAGAAGTTTCGCCCTCTATCATCAGCGCATCATTGGCTTCGAGTTTTGCGCCGTTTGTTGTGCAAGAGCCATCTAACAAATAAAAACCATACGTCGAATTAGAATCTAAAGGTATTGTTTTTTCTCCGACAAAAGAAATTCTTTGAATTTTTAATCCTTCGGTATCGGCTTTTGCGCCATTTTTAGTACCGATATAAGTTGTTGTTTCGATGCCATTTTCGTCTATTTCTGGCTTAAAATCTGATGCTTTATAATCTGCATAAGTAGCCGTTTTTTGTAAAGCATTTCTAAAATTTGGATCGAACCAAATTTGAAATGCTCGCGTACCTTTCAATATTTTTTCGGAATGTGAAACACCCGAATTGGCTTGTATAACCTGAAAATCACCTGTATATAAAGGTGTCCAAACGCGTGTTTCGGTATCATAATGTAGGTTTTCGCCCGATATGACGAACGACATAATCTCAAAACCTTCGTGCGGATGCAACGGAAACTCTACATCTTCGAGC
>JAYUJV010000420.1:0-2394 GCA_043764975.1 Saprospirales bacterium | reverse complement strand
AATTAAAACGCGTATTAGGCATTGCCGAAGCCGCTGTATTTATGGTCCAGTCATTGTTAAAATTCTTTGAAATCGACGCTAATTTGGCGCGCTCCTCTCGTGTCGCAAATGTAGAAGCCAATCTCAAATCTTTCTCACTAAAATTTATATCACTTCTTTGACTGCTCAAAATATTAAAATTCTCACCTGGATATGTTCTGAATTGCTGAAACTCCTTGAAAGTCGTCAAACTATGTGATTGCGCGCCAACCGTAAACGATTGCACCACTTCGTCGGGCACCGCTTTTGTGTTTATCTTTATGACGCCACCACCAAAATCACCAACCAAATCAGCAGTTCCGGACTTAATAATCAACAAATTATCTATCAAATTGGCAGGCACGACATCAAATGCAAAGGCTTTACGGTCAGATTCGGTAGATGGCAACATCGCGCCATCGAGATAACCAGCGTTATAGCGGTCGTTCATACCTCGAATAATTGCAAATTTCCCTTCTTGTATAGATGCGCCTGTTACTCGTTTCAAGACATCTGATGTCGTACGATCTGGCGTTTTTCTAATCAAATCCGCCGAAACACCATCGGTTACTGTCGCTGCTTTTTTTCGCTCTATCAACATCGCCACTGCCGATGAACGCGAAACCGTAGCCGTCACAACCGCTTCTTTGATAGTGCTCGATGCTTCTTCCATCGTTTGGTTCACATACATTATCTCGTTTTCTTTCAAAACGACTTCTAAACTAACCGTTTGAAAAGAAATATAACTAATTTTTAATGTATAAACACCAGCCTCCGCCATTATATTGTAATTGCCATCAATGTCCGTAATCGCACCTATTTGTGAATTATCCACCACAATTGTTGAACCACCACTGACAAGTATTGGATTTTTCTTTTTCACCAACACAACACTCGCGCCAACTAAACCTTCACCGTTTGATTTTTCAATCACTTTTCCAGCGACAGTCGCTCTCTGAGCAGATAAACTTTGGGTCATTATTGCAAAAAATGCAATTAAATAAATCGTTAATGATTTCATTTTTAAATTTCTGAATAAGATTTGTAAATACTAAGTTATTTTTTTCGACACAAAGATACAACAGCTTTTATTCAACACTAAAAATACAACATTAAGTAATTATTAAGAATCGTGCGCCAATGTTAAGCGAATGTTAAGTCATATTAAATTGATGATATTTGTGCCTGATTTTTAGCAATTTGTAACCAAATATCCGTCAAAACAATTAGTTTACTATTATTATTCATAAAAAAGGCCCAAATTTTCACTTAGAAAATTTGAGCCTTTTTATCAAAAAATATTTTTTATTTAGCTAATATCCATTGCGCTGCCGCAAAAAGATTGGGTGCGCTATGGTCTGCATTGTCAGCTGATTCTTTACCGTTACTGATATGAATGGTCGTGAGCCCAACATTGTTGCCAGCCGTAATGTCGCGTTGAGCATCGCCAATCATATAAGATTGGTTGATGTCGATGTCATATTTTTCTGCGGCATCAAGTATCATTTTATGCCCAGGTTTGCGACAAGCGCAAACGGTATCGAAATTCGGATGATGCGGACAAAAATACATATCATCTATCAAACGACCAGTTTTCGATTGTAAGTATTCGTAACATTCGTACACAGCCGCTTCGGTATAAATACCTTTCGCAATACCAGATTGATTGGTAATGATAATCAATAAATAGCCTTTGTTTTTGAACATAGCGAGCGCTTCCGCAACGCCTTCAAAAATCTTAAAATCTTCGATGGTATAAACGTAATCTACTTTATCGTGATTCAAAACGCCATCGCGATCTAAAAAAACAGCTTTATTCATATTTTATTTTAACTTATCGTGCCGCCAATTGGTAATTGGCGTATCACGTGTGGCCAATTGGTAATTGGCCATATTACGTGTGGCCAATTGGTAATTGGGCATGATACGATTGAAATCGAGTAATACATAATACATTCAATTACCAATTGACTGCACGGTAATACGCGATACATTCAATTACCAATTGAACGCACTATTCAACCACAGTATCGCCACTATCATCCACCTTCGCCGTATAATCTATGCCTTGTTTTGAGGCTTTTTTGCTGCCTTCGTACAGCTCAAATTTCATGTAACGGCACTCCAAACCACCGTTGTTGAGCTTGTGTTTTTCGGACGGACGCAAGCCAAAATTCTTGAAGGCTTCTTCGTTGCTCGAAATCATCCACACGTCGTAACCACTAAATTTTTTCTTAAAATTATTACCCATTTCCTTATAAAAATCTTGAATACTTTCCATTTCCAAACGCACATCATAAGGCGGATTGGTCACAATCATAGCATTCATCACAGGCGGTTCTAGCTTTTCGATAGCTTTACGTTCAATGGCGATTC
>JAYUJV010000419.1:0-2394 GCA_043764975.1 Saprospirales bacterium | reverse complement strand
TTTGAAGATAAAAACTAAGGAAACGGCACGTTATGGTCAAGTCAAGATTGCCTACAATCAGCCTTTGCAACTCAAAAATATTAGCGCCGCACCAAAACCTGAACAGTTCAAAACCTTCATAGAAAAAGATACACTTTATGTTTGGTACGATAAAGCACCCGACCGTTGGAACATCATTGCTGGCAAAGATACGATTGATGTACGCACACCTTCGCGCGAGGTTTTTGTAAAAAAACAAGCACTTGGTGTAAAAAGTACCGTAAAATATAAGAAAAATAGTATCGCGATTTTAGTCAATGCGCAAAACAACCTTGCGCATAGTTTAGAAAGCAACGTGCCGATTTCGGCTTTTGATACCAAACAAATAACCTTACAAGAAGATACATTGCGCAAATACATCAACGTAAAGTTGCAGATTGATAGTATTAATCAACAAAAAATATACTTGACTGCCCCTTTTGTATCGGATAAGAAATATCTCCTTACGCTCTTGCCAGGCGCGCTCACTGATATGTATGGCGTGGCCAATAAAGATACATTGCAACAACAAATTTTGGTATTCAACACCGCTTCTTTGGGGAGTATTACGGCGGTTTTTAAAGGCGCAAAAGCGAATCAAGCGTATATCGTACAGCTACTTGATCAAAGCGGGCAACTGATAAAAGAAAAAAGAATCGATTCAGAAAAACTGAATAAATATACCTTTGATGATTTAGAAGCAGGCGAATACAAGTTCAAAATTATCAACGATGACAATAAAAATGGTGTTTGGGATACTGGTAATTATGATGAAAAAAGGCAACCCGAACGTATTTATTCACAGTCGATAACGCAAGCCGTAAAAGCGAATTGGGAAGTCAATGTAGAGGTGTTGTTGAAATAATTCATAAAAAAAATCCTTACTCACAAGTTGCAAGTAAGGATTTTTCGTTTAGGAATTGACTTCCATTTCATTAATCATCATTTTTCCACTCATGAGGCGAACAAAATAATGACTGTGTTTGACGTTAGAGATTTCAAAATAAAAGCCAAATTTATGCGTACCTCGTTGGTGTCGAAGATTGCTTTCTATGGTTTGTAGTAACTTACCGTTTTCATCGTATAGGCAAAGGTTGGCCACAATATCTTTTTCAGTCGTATATCTGAATAAACCTTTGACTTTCAGCTTGTTACCTACAACAGCTGCTTCGCCAGGATGCGAAGATTGGTCGTATATCACTTGCACACCGCGCAGGGTTTGCCCACATACTTTTGCAACATATTGTTTGAGCGTTTCGTCCGAAATAGCTTCTGCTCGGTGCTGATTGGTAGCGGCCCAAATAGCACTTTGTATGGCTGCATCGTCTTGTATTTTGTTCAGATTCAAGTACTTTATGATGTCGAATAAAGTGCCAGTAGCAGGTTCTTTTACCTTGTACTGCGAGCCTTTCGTGGGGTTGAATCGAGGTGCATTACAGCAAAATCCATCTAAAATTAAAGTCTTTTTTTCGTTAGCTGACAACGTAAGCAATTGCGATTCGGTGATGATAATGGGTTGAAAAGAACTGTCTTGCGGTTGAAAAATAGTAGCGAAAGGGATTTCTAAATTTAGATGCTTTTTTTGTGCGTTCTGGAGTGAAAGGCTTAGGCTTTTTCTACCAGCCGATTCTATGCTTTCAATTTTAATCAACTTTTGTTTCAGCGCATCTTGAATCGTAACAGCAAATAAACTGAAAGGTGCAAATAAGATAAAAAACAATATTTTTTTACTCATTTTCATAATTGTCGATGGTTAGGTGTTAGTAATAAAAGTATTTTTCATCATAACGACAAAAATATTTTTTTTAGTATCACATCGAATATCGATTTTGTGTTTTCAACCTTTTTTTAATTATAAATCATTGATTATGAATGACTAAGCGACAATTTCAATTTATGAATAAAACACAAAAAAAGCAATTATTTGAACGTCAAATAATTGCTTTTTATGATTTATACTAACTTACAATCGACTACAAATCGAACTTAATCCCTTGTGCCAATGGCAATGTCGTACTATAATTGATGGTATTTGTCTGACGACGCATATAGGCTTTCCAAGCGTCAGAGCCGCTTTCGCGACCGCCGCCAGTTTCTTTTTCGCCACCAAATGCGCCACCAATCTCCGCACCACTCGTACCGATATTGACGTTTGCAATGCCGCAATCCGAACCCTGTACAGACAAGAAACGCTCTGCTTCGCGCATATCATTGGTCATAATTGCAGAAGAAAGTCCTTGTGGAACGTTGTTTTGCATAGCCAAAGCTTCGTCCAAGGTTTTGTATTTCATGATATAAAGGATTGGCGCAAAGGTTTCGTGTTGCACGATTTGGAAAGTATTTTCTACTTCCGCAATGCAAGGTTTTACGTAGCAA
>JAYUJV010000418.1:0-6389 GCA_043764975.1 Saprospirales bacterium | reverse complement strand
CCCCAACCAATACTTGTATAATTACCCGAAAGGGTTACTTTTCCGAAATCGGCGAGCTTCATGGTTGCTTGCGCGATAGCTGCGCCACCTGCGTGTTCATCGAAGCCATTGAGTCGCAACTCATTTACCCATACTTCTACAGAGTGTGCTACGCCGAGGGTGTCGACGTTTTTGACGCCTATCATAATACCTTTTACTTCACCTAAATTCGGATTTCCTCGCACACGCATGGTTGCCAACGCGTTGTTCGGGTCTTTTTTAGATATTTCTAAAGTACTGCTATTCATTTTATTTCGATCTTCTTTGAGCCGTTTCAAGGCTTCGAGATCTATATCCAGCTCGTTTGTCGATGGCCATACTGCACTCCGAATAGCAGGGTCATTGGCTGCAAAAGTAGGCGGTATTTTATTTACGTCCGATATAGTAAGCGGTATCTCATACTCATAGTAGTTATTGATAAAATCACTACCTACACGCATGAACAATGACACATCGCCAGTTTTTGTCGGATTGCCTTTTGGTTCGCCATTGTATGTGGTAGCTGCCGACTCTGCGTGAGAGAACAAACGTAATTTTTTATAAATCCTTAAATCTGTATTGCCAAATAATTTATAAATAGCCTCGCCAGCTTGAGGATTCAAGCCTTGTATGTTCATGGCCATAGAGCCTTCATTCTGGAAAGCGTTTTGAACTACCGCACCAATAATATTCTCTTGCACAATACCTGGAGGCAATACGTAAGGGAACGGACGACGGCTTTGATTCTGATAAATATCAACACCATATACATTGAATGATTCGCTTGATCCACTCTTGCTATTACCAATTGGTATGTTCTGATTACCAACTATATTGATGGTACGATTGCGACGCCATTGTGTGCGCGACAAGTCCATACGTGCAAAACGCATGACAACTGGTTGCTCAAATTCAGAAAAATACATACGTAAGAAACGAATAGAACGCAAACCTTGCATATTGCCTACATTTTTGCTAAAGCGCTCAATCGGTACTTTTATTCTATAAAAATAAACTTTATCTGCACCTGAAAAAGGTTTTGTACATTCTAGACGCTCAATGACATAATCATTGAATTTCATCCCACCATTGCCATCAGGCTCTATCGGGATTTGGTATTGATAATAGGCTTCTCCTTCGTTGTCGAGGGAGTTATTGCCATCCAAATCTTCGGTATCAGGCTCTTGGTTATTTCCTCTCACGAGGTAACTATTGTCTGTCGCAATTTTTGAATTGCCTTCGTTTCCGTTGTAAGCCACACGACGCTGAAGCAACGGTGTGCCATCGGGATATATAGCATCATTAAAACTTTTATAATCATCGTTAGCTGGGTCATCTTTGATGGCCTGTAATACATTTGGTGTCATTGGCACTGCTGAGTTTTCGAGCGTTTTCAAATATGCTTGAAACTTTACGCGCTCGCCTTCATCGTCCACACCATCGTAACCTACGTCTTGTTTTTTCTGAATTTCGGCACGTAAATCGAATGCTTTTGTAGCTGGTGGTACGGTTGGTATCGTGGATAAACGTGTTTCGTCAGTTTGGATAGTTGGCGTGTTTGGTTGTGGAGGGCCAGGCAAACCATTTTCATAAAACAAACGTGAATCTCTCAATATATCTTCCGAAATATTTCCCAACTCAATCGTCATTTTACCAGGATTATTTGTGTTCGTAATAGAGTTACTACCATTTATGAATGGACTCATGACCCACATATCCACGAACTCTACGTTTGATGTTTCAAAATCTGTATTTTGCAAAGCCATCATTACACCGCCAAAACGTGTTTTTGGATCTTTTAATTTGCCGTTAGGCGTAATACCTTTCGTCAAACCAGGATAACCGTTCGGTAAATCAAAGTTATAAGGGCCACGTTCGTTTGGTTGGTAATGAAAATCCAACATATTAGCGCCCACAGAGTTATTGAAACCATTTGAGATATTCGGGAATATCTGATCTTGCGCGATGGTAGCTGTATATGGATCGTTACCATCAGCAGAATTAGACTTGTTATCATCTATACCTAAGCCAGTGTTATCGGCGATACGATACCAGTTGAGTCTTGCGCGATTCGCACCACTCGCATAGTTGTCGATTAGGTTTGATTCAGGGAAGTGAGCGTTGTTGTTATTTGCATCGTTTTGAGGTACAGAGCATAGTTTCCAACGAGCAAAATTAGACCTCAAGTCGGTAGTATAAGTATTGCCATCAAAGTCATCTAATTGCACCACACCTGCTTTGTCTTTTGAACTTTGGTTCACAACCGATGAGTGACCTGGCTGCAAATATGCGCCTTCGGCCGTAAAAGTAACTTCGGAAGGTGCTTTGGTATTGATGAAAGGTATTTTGTCCACGAACTTCGTGAGCCAAGGCGCATCTTTACTATAATTGACATCTAAACCAAATACTTTATTTTTGATTGGGTCTTCGCCAACGTTTACTTTTTGTGTAAATGGACGCTCTGACAAACGCATGAACGTACCACCCATCGTAAAATTTTTGTTAAACTTATAGTCCAAACGCGTACCGAACATATTTTTTTGGTTGAAACCAAATAAAGAATTGTCCTCGAAAGCGACATTGACGGGTACGCCCGAACTCAAATACGCATCGTTGAGTACGCGTACTTTACCGATGCCATAATCTACCTCAAAGTCTGTACCTTCTATGAGTTGCTGACCACCTGCGCTTACCCTTACCGAACCTTTGGGCAAATTGAATGCACCAAGGTTTATTTCTGATGAAACGGCCGAGCGATATTGTCCTTTCAAGACAAAACGATTTTTCTCTTGATGCTCGCGCGCAATCGTGATACTGTTGCGATACAACTCATCATAAGACAAGGCTTTGGCTTGCGAGGGTATGAGTTGCTTGGTCAAACTTTTGCCGAAAGGCTCCAAAACTGGAAACATAATACGGCCTGTTTTGGAGTTAATGGTAATGCCTTCTACATAGTCGAAGATACCATCTGCTTGCGGGTCGCCTTGCACATTTAATCTATCGAGTCCAAAAACCTCCATCAACGGACGATCAATCTGAGATGTAAAACTGCTCGCACCTAAGTAACGGCGATCGCCACCACCTGGCGCTTGGTAATACATATCCAAACGAAAATCTTCGCGTTTTGCTTGTATTGCGCCTGTGGCATATATATTTTTCATCATTAAATCCCACATAGGCAAAGCCGTATCGGGCGTTGAGCTTTTCAACATTTTTACGAAAAGGACTTGTGTTTTTGAACCTTTCACGCCTGTAATATTACTAATACTACTATCTACAGCAGGTACATCGCGGCTCAATTCGCCGATTTGCTCCGTACGACTACCGTATTTATATCGGAATGCAACACCTACCACTTGGTTTGGTTTTACATTGATATTCAAGGAAATAAAACCTAATTTAGGGTCAAAGTTATACTCGGTAGGCGATAATTTACGCGCACGTACTTTCTCAAAATCACGTACTTGTTGCAAATTGAGTGGTGCTGCACGCAATTGATTGAGTACTTGGTCAATTTCTCGACTACCACTGTCTTGTACTTGCTGATAAATTGGATTGGCGCGATTGGCTGGCAAAGCAGTCATCATACCATTACAGTTTTCAGAAATAACTGGCGTTGAAGGTAGCTTGGTGTTCACGACGCGTGTAGGCTCGCCCATGTCGGCTATGGCTACGATGTCACGTGTATCGAGTATCTCGTTACGGTCGTTGGTGATCCAAACCTCCAGGTCGTTAGGCAATACGCTGAACTGAGTATTGATTTGAGGTAGGTTTTTCAAGGCATCTTCAAAATGCTCACGGTTGTAATGCGTCAAGAAGAAGTGACGATTTTCGTCATATTGGTCAGCAGCGACAGAGAATTGTTGTAGCTGCGCACCATTTTTAATTTGGATATTGTTACGCTTTGAGTTTTGTACAGCAGCAACGGTCGTAACGGTCAATCGACCAAATTGCATCCCTAACTTTAGTCCAAATAAGCTGGTTGCGCCTTGTATCAATTGACTTTTGAGCGGAAACGTGACATTGCCTGCATCTACGACACGTAGAATTTGGTCTGGATCAAACTGATTGGGATCGAATTTGAGTTTAAATTGATTTTCAAAATTGAAAGTAGAGTTGTTGTTATATTGGGTAGCCAGCGTTAGTTTTTCGCCGATTTTTGCATTTACGTTTAGGTTGATTTTCATATCGAAAATAGGACTATTTTGCACCCACTGGTTGCGCGGTTGCTGAAGATTTCTATTTTCGTTGTGACGGAAACCAAGTATCAAATCGACATTACCTTGCACACGTGGATCGATGGTAGAGCCACCGAACAAGCGATCGATTAGATTATTCTGAATATCTACCTTCGTGACAGGATCTAAGATGTCGTTATTTTTGGCATCACGCTTGAATCCCGCGATTTTGTCAAAATATGCTTTTTCTTGCTCCTGCGATTTCCATTTTAGATATTCGCTATACGTGAGGTATGAGGGCGCGCGAAAGTAGTCGTCACCAATCTTTTCGGTAACGATGTACATACCAGTTTTGGGATCATACTCCACATCTTTCTTGATGACAGACGGATCTTTGAGGTCAATGGCATTGACCTTATTGTTGCCGATATTGGTATCGTAGCGATCCTTGAAAGGAACGGTATCGAGTTCCGCCCAAGCGGACATAAAAGGCAGAATATTCCGAATAGGATTAGTGTTTGCTTTTAGCGAAAGGCTAAAAAAGCAAATAGAAATAGATAAGAGCGCAAACCTAAAAAACTTCATTGCGGGTATTGAATAGTTCATCATATAGTAAATAAATTGAAAACAGTATGAGCATACGCCGAAACGAGTGCTAAACTGATACAATAGGTTGTAAACAAGGGAAAAACGAATTAAAAACGTAAAAATGTTTCTAAAAATGTGTCACTTTTAATTTTAACACTATATACAAGACTTATCACTTATTATACATAGCTAAAAATCAATTTTATTAAAAATTAAAAATTAAGTTTTACTTATTTATCAATACAATATTTTAAAAAATAAAAATATTATAAAATATTAATAAAATAAAAAAATATATAGACATACAAACACTTTAACATATTTTATACGAAATTATATGTAAAAAGTTTCTATAATATATAGAAAGTTGCCACAATATTCTCGAAAATGCTTGAAGTAGCCAAGAAACGTTGATTTTATTTTGAAAAAAAACGATAAAAAAGTATGATAATATTCAAATAGCTTGCATTTTTGAATAAAAGCATTATTTTTGTACTGTTTTTGAGGATAATAGTATTTCACAAAATCATCTTTTCATAGAATTTCCTTTTGTTTCAAACGACAACTAAACAATTAAAACAGTGAGTTTTGACAAAGAATATCCTAGGCGCGAGCATGACTTAGCGCACTCTACAAAGATGCGTGCAGGCAAAAGAAGAACTTATTTTTTTGATGTGCGCCGTACTAAAAGTGATGACTTTTTTTTGAGTATCACTGAAAGTACAAAACGACTTCATGGCGATACTTATGATCGGCACAAAATCTTGCTATATAAAGAAGATTTTAACCGATTTTTGAAGGAACTTGAAGGCGTAATCGAGTATGTAAAGACTGAATTGATGCCCGATTATGACTACGGCGAGTACGAACGCCGACAATTAGAATGGGAAGAACGACGTGCAGCTGGCGAATTTGACTCTCCTAACCCCGAAGCCACAGACGAGCAAAACCCGAATACGACCCCTACCAAAGATGATGAGCTTGAGACGGATATGAGCTGGTAGTAAAAAACTAATTTTATTGTAATCATGTATGTTTCGACATCCTGAATCGTCTTGTTGTGCAAGATTATATAAAGTTGTTATGAATATAACAATAATATTACGGGCATTAGAAAAAACATTTATTTGATTTTTTCAACTAAAAAAATAGCTTATTTTATAGCAAAAAAATATGTATTGTATTCATAATGAACACAATACATATTTTTTTTGGAACATAATTATTCTAAGTATAAAGTATGTAAGTATTAAGAGGGCATTCAAGAAATAACATACCCTTTTTACTCGTCTTTTGAGTATAATTTGGCGAACTATTTAGCTGGTCTTTTGTCACTTTCTTTTTCCTGTCCCGTCCCGACCTTCCCAAAAAAGGAAAGAGAAAAGAAAAAGTACCTCCCAAAAATCAAGTACTCTACATAAATTCCGTAGTTTTGCTTAAAATTCCGTCGGCTCGGAAAAAACTCGAATTTCTACAAGGTACAGCCCGAAACGTATTCATTCAGCGTAAGGGATGATTCAAAAAATAATATACCCGATTTTACTCGTCTTTTGAACCAATACTGCGTTACAAAAAACGGTATGTAGCCCTGCTACACCCCATTTT
>JAYUJV010000417.1:0-2396 GCA_043764975.1 Saprospirales bacterium | reverse complement strand
AAAACAATTACCAAATTTTTACGCGCTCACTTGGGCTGCGATACATGGCATCGCCATCTTTCACGCCGTAAGCGTTGTACCAAGCGTCCATGTGTTTTATCGGGCCATTGGCGCGGAACTGCGATGGAGAGTGTGGATCTGTCACGATTAGTTGCTTGGCGCGTTGTGGCGTCGAGTTGTTTTTCCAAGCGTTTGCCCATGACCAATAGAAGCGTTGATCGGCTGTCATGCCAGCAATCAATTCGTTCGATTGACCTTGTCTTGTGCGCTTGAACGCATCGTAAGCGATAGACAAACCACCATGATCTGCTAGGTTTTCGCCCAACGTCAAGTTACCATTTACGGGGATTGTATCGTATAACTTAAATTTATTAAATTGCTCCACAATCACGTCTGCTTTTGCCTTAAACTTGTCTGCATCAGCCTTTGTCCACCAATCTTTTAGGTTGCCATCAGCATCGTATTGACGACCTTCATCATCAAAACCATGTGTCATTTCGTGACCGATTACGGCACCGATTGCACCATATATAATAGCATCGTCTGCTTCATAATCGAAGAATGGCGGCTGCAAAATACCAGCTGGAAACACGATTTCGTTGATAGACGGATTGTAATAAGCGTTTACGGTTTGCGGTGTCATGCCCCATTCTGTTTTATCCACAGGTTTGCCGAGTTTGCTCATCATATATTTATATTCAAAAGCAGCGACTTTTAAGTTCGCATCCATGTACGAATCCGTAGGCAAGATATTCAGGCTCGAATAATCTCTCCACTTGTCAGGATAACCGATTTTGACAATAAATTTGCTTAATTTATATCTTGCTTTGTCCTTCGTTTCGGGACTCATCCAATCCAAATTTTGGATACGCTCTGCAAAAACGCCTTGCAAATTGCGCACCATACCAAGCATACGCTCTTTCGCTTCTGGCTTAAATGCCTTGTCCACGTAGATTTGACCGAGCAATTCGCCCAAGTTGCCATCTACGTTTTGGAGTACGCGTTCCCAACGGTCTTTGCGTTTTTTAGCACCACTCGATACTTTCGAGAAATTGAAACCTTCTTGCGAAAATTCATCGCCTAACCAGCCCAATGTGCCGCCGCCAATCATTTGCCAACGAAGGTAAGTTTTCCAGTTTTCGACAGATTCTTCTGTAATAACCGTTTCTAAACCTTTGAAAAAATCTGGCTGACTCACAACCACGCTATCTACTTTCGGCAAGCCGTATTTTGCAGTATGTTTTGCCCAATCGATGCTTGGTGTCAATTTACCAAGGTCTTTCAAGGTCATTTTGTGATACGTTGCGTACGGGTCGCGCATCGTAACGCGATCCATAGACACGCCAGCTAACTTGGTTTCTAAGGCCAAAATTGTATTTGCCGCTTTATCGGCTTTGTCTTGGCTGTCGCCAACCATCGTAAATACCTTTGCGATATGCGCTACCAATGCTTCACGCAATTTCTTTTTGTCAGGATCATTTTTTAAATAATAATCTTTGTCTGGCAAGCTCAAACCACCTTGACCGAAATAAGGCACGATAACCGCACTATTCATTTGGTCTTGCGTAACATAAAAACTATATGCCGTACCAACGCCCATGTTTTGGAGATAAGCAATCATGTCGAGTACGCCAGCCTTGTTTTTTATCTTCGCAATGCGATCAAAATAAGGTTTTACTGGCTTGTAACCGTCTTTGTTGAGGCGGACAGAATCCATGCCCATGCGGTAAAAATCGCCAATTTTTTGACGCGCCGAACCCATAGCGTTCTTCGATTTTGCTGATTCTTCCATGATGCTACGAAGGATAACCTTGTTGCGCTCATTTACTTCATTGAAACTACCCCAACGGCTCTCGGTTGGTGGTACTGGGTTGTTCGCCATCCAACCGCCCACAGCGTATTGGAAAAAATCTGCACCAGGTTGTACATTTTTGTTAAAATACGTTTGATTCACTGCTTTGTCTTGCGCCATCACGCTCATCGGGAGCGCCGCCACAGCCAACACAGCTACTATTCGTAATAATGATTTCATGTAATTGTTTTATTAAAATTATTAAAATATTAAATAGAATACAAAAGTATAAAGACTTTTTTAATAGTTTCTATTTTTTAGATAAATGTATAATATTTGACTATGAATGGTGGAGAAAAATGCTAACTTTACATTGCTATTCGGAAACTTATATTTGTTTTTTAGAGGCATGATGATTGATGCCACACATAAAAAAAGATACAAGTAACGTACTTGTATCTTTTTTTTGTTTTTATGCACCCACGATTTCGCGCATACCATAATTGTCTATTGCTTTTTGCTTGAGTGGAATATGCTAATACTTTGCATATTTTTTATGTTTTTTTCAAAAAATTGCTAAAATCTTCAATTTTAATTAGATTTA
>JAYUJV010000416.1:0-6398 GCA_043764975.1 Saprospirales bacterium | reverse complement strand
ATCGACCACTTGCTTGTATGAATGCGACATTGAACTTTTTTTCTAAAATTGAGGTGTCAATTTTTACATTTTCTTTGGAGGCTACATCACAAAAATTGAGGACAACGAAGGTCGGAATACCTAAATCTTTTATTTGCGAAAGCAACAATAAGTGCTTTTCGAGCGCCATGATATCGGCTACATAAATAATGGCATCTGGAAAATCAGGATTGTTTCGGTTGCTGAGGATACTGGCTACTACTTTTTCATCGCTGGTAGTTGGATAAAGAGAATATGTACCTGGTAAGTCAATCAGTTTTAGTTTTTCGTTAGTTGGAAGTACTAAATCACCACTTTTTTTCTCGACGGTTACGCCAGGAAAATTAGCAACTTTTTGGCGTAAGCCAGTCAATTGATTAAAAATAGAGGACTTTCCAGCATTCGGATTGCCAACTAACGCGACTATATATTGCTTGTTTTCCAATGTTTTCTTTTTTTATTCTACAATAATAGTTGCAGCTTCGTTTTCGCGCAAAGCGAAACTAAATCCATTTACTTTTATATACAATGCACCTCCAAAAGGGGCTTTACGAACAACTTCAATCACGCTACCAGGAAGCATGCCCATACTTATCAGTTTACTCGATATTTTTTCATCTGAGTAATGATGTATGATTGCTTTTTGAGCCAATTGTAAGGTTAATATAGAAAATTCTGTACGCATATATTCGATTGAACAACAAAAGTAAGTTGCTTGTTTATCGAATCAAAACATTATTTAGACAAATACTAAATAATACTAAAAATATGACATTAATAAGAATAATCTTCGCCTTTATCATTGAGATAAAAAGGCAAAATCCAACCTATTTTTAAGCCAGTTAAAATATCAATTCGCTTGGTTTTGTCAGCTTGGCGAGTGTCCCAATTCCAATTTCGTTGGTTTTGGGTAAAGGCTTCAATAAACTCTAAACCGCCAAAAAAATTGATACGTCTATTTTGGCTAATATATTGATAACCAATGAATTGCTGTAAAGAAAAGCCATTTGTGAGTCTGTCATAACCTTTCAGATAATCGCCTGTGAGTTGAGATACGGTTCTTGAATCGTCTTGGATTCTGATTTTATGTTGCAAAAAACCAACTCCGAATGAAGTGCGAATCCCTTTTAAATTTTCACTTTTTTTTAATTGCCATATATACCCAATATTAGCAAATATACTTATAGCACGTTCACGCAAAAAAACGTCAGCTGGAGACAAATTTTTACCAATTATGTAACCTTCACGCGTATAAAGCGTCGAAAGTATGTCTTCTTTTACTTTTTTGCCGTACATATAGTCCCCGTTTACGCCAAATATCAATCCGTTTGGTTTAATAATTTCAAGACCAAGTCCATTGCTAAAATTTTGACCAAAACGCTGTTTTAAATCTGCTTGAGGAAGAAATGCTCCACCTGTCATATTTAATGCAAGTATATTTCCTGCTTGTTTTTGAGCAAAAACAGGATTTGAGAAAATAATTAAAATAAGGCTTAAAATTTTATTTTTCATAGAATTTTTGTTTAAATATTGTCAAATAATGTTAAATTATGATACAAATGTAAGAATTAAATCTATTTTGAATATTATTCATTAAAAAATAGGCTTATATTTGCAGCCAATTTAGAAATTATGACTAAAAGAGTATTAATTACTGGCGCTGCTGGTTTCTTGGGTTCGCATTTGAGCGACTATTTCCTTGCCAAAGGTTACTATGTTATTGGCATGGATAACCTAATAACAGGAAGCATGGACAATATTGCACACCTTAAAGAGAATCAAAATTTTGAGTTTAGGTTGCATGATGTATCAGAATATATTGAAATTGAAGGCGATTTGGATTATATATTGCATTTTGCATCGCCTGCAAGTCCGATACATTATGTAGGTTTGGCCATTCAGACCTTAAAAGTCGGATCCTTAGGCATTCATAATTGTTTGGGTTTAGCAAAAGCGAAAGGTGCAAGGGTAATAATTGCCTCTACAAGTGAGGTTTACGGCGATCCATTGGTGCATCCGCAACCAGAAGAATATTGGGGCAACGTGAATCCAATCGGTATGCGAAGTATGTATGACGAGGCAAAACGTTTTCAAGAAGCGATTACGATGTCGTATTACCGTCAGCATGGTATCGAAACCAGAATTGTCAGAATTTTTAATACTTATGGGCCTCGTATGGCCGTGAACGATGGCCGCGTATTGCCAGCATTTTTCTCTCAAGCCATAAAAGGTGAAGGACTAACTGTTTTCGGCGATGGCACTCAGACTCGTTCATTTTGTTATGTAAGTGACTTGGTAGAAGGCATTTATCTTTTATTGATGTCGGATTACCATTTACCAGTCAATATCGGAAATCCACACGAAATT
This sequence comes from Saprospirales bacterium, assembly GCA_043764975.1. Taxonomy (GTDB): domain Bacteria; phylum Bacteroidota; class Bacteroidia; order Chitinophagales; family Saprospiraceae; genus JAYUJV01. The sequence goes on along the minus strand of JAYUJV010000416.1, from coordinate 4,013 downwards.
ACGATGTTGCAATTTGCAGACGAGATTTTGAAACTTGTAGGCAACGATAAAGCATTCGTAGATTACCGACCTTTGCCAGAAGACGATCCGAAACAAAGAAGACCAGATATTACGAAAGCAAAAAATATATTGGGTTGGGAACCTAAAATTGATAGATTTGAAGGGTTGAAACGCACTTATGAGTATTTCAAAATAGCCGTCAAATAATTGAATCAGAAACTAAAACATACTAAAAATAAATTCATATTTTTATGAAAAAAGTAATTATTTTATTTATCATTTCATTTTTTTGTATTGCAAAATCTTTTGCGCAATACGCTACAATAAATCCTGTTCAAATAAAACGTGAATTAGAAAGACGAGGTTTAACTCAATCCGAAGTTGATGAAAGATTGAAACAAAAAGGCATAGACCTAAGAAATGTAAAAACTGAAGATGCTCCAAAAATCGAAGCGCAGGTTATGCAAGTGCTTGATGAATTGGAAAAAGAAAAAAAAGGAAATAAGTCAAAAGTTCAAGTTTCTGATGCACCTATTGAAAAACAAAAAACAAATGCTACTGACACAGAAACGTCAAATCAAAGAAAAAGTGATTTAGATGTTGTCAATAAGACCGTAGATCCAAAGATAACTGGAAATGCAGCCAATATTGCAAAAGAGTCATCGCAAGAAATAAAAAAATCTGTGAAAGAAGGAGCGACTGTTGAAGAAGCCATCGCTGAAGAAATAATTGATAAAGATTCAGACAAATCGCCCATTGCTCAAGTATATGGCGCTCAAATATTTAGAAATAAGAGTCTAAAAATATATCGTAACTCAGACGATGCGCCAGCATTGGAAACGTATATCATGAGTACAGGCGACCAAGTGATGGTTTCTATTTGGGGTATTTCACAGTTCAATGCCACTTATATAATCAATAAAGATGGTTATATCTCACCTGATCAAATGCCTCGAATTTATGTGAAAGGTTTGACTTTTGCTAAATTAAAATCCGTATTGAAAAGTCGTTTTTCTCAATTTTATCCTATACAAGGTGAACAGTTTTCAGCAACAATTACATACAAACGTACTTTGACAGTCAATATATATGGTGAAGTATTTAATTCGGGAGCTTTCACAATTCCAGCTATTAATACTGCATTCAATGCTTTAGTGGCGGCTGGTGGGCCATCGGACATCGGTTCATTGCGTAACATAAAACTAATAAGAGCTGGCGAAAAGCCGCGCACTATTGATGTATATGAATTTATGATAAATCCAAGTGTGCAAGAAAAGTTTTATTTGGAAGACAATGATGTAATATCAGTGCCGATTGCTGAAAAAATAGTCACTATCAATGGTGGTGTAAAAAGACCATTTAAATATGAATTGATAAAAGGTGAAAACCTAAAAAAATTAGTAGATTTTGCTGGTGGTTTGACAGACAATGCTTATCAATCTCAGTTGCAAGTAAAACGCTTTGTGAATGATAAAGAAGTAATACTTGATGTAAACTACAAATCATTGTTGGATTCTGGTCAAGATTTTGAGTTATTGGCTGGTGATGTCATTAATGTAAAAAATATTCCCAAAAATTATGAAAACTATGTAAGCATAGAAGGTCCAGTAGATTTTCCACAAAAATTTGAATTTTCAACAGGAATGAAAATCAAAGATTTGGTTGATAAAGCAATACTTCAAAAAGAAGCGCGTACTGATTATGCTTACTTACAAAGAGTTAATTTAGATCAAACTTCAAATTATGTAAGAATTAATCTTCAAGAAATATTAGCGAATCCAAGTTCTGAAAACAACTTATTGCTAAAAGCAAAAGATAGATTGGTCATTTACACAAAATCTATTTTTGTTGATAAATATACTTTTAGTATTACAGGAGAAGTGAGAAAGCCAACTACTTATCCATTCGATCCTTCCAAAACACTTAGGGTTGAGGATGCGATATTGTTAGCTGGAGGTTTAAAAGCAAATGCAACAGATTTTGCATATATTATTAGACGAGATACCTCGAATTCTCAAAAATTACAATATATACGTTTTGATATTAAAAATGCTTTAAAAAATACAAAATCCGTTGATAATTTACTGATTCAACCAGGTGATTTGATTCAGATTTTATCTTCATTGAATTATTATGAAGGATCTAAAATAAGCATTATTGGCGCAGTAAAAAAACCTGGCGAATATGATTATGATGTGTCATTGACATTAAAAGATGTTTTAACTTTTGCAGGTGGACTAAAAATGGAAGCTTCGACTAGCAGAATCGAAATATCGAGGGTAATTATTAAAAACGACCAACCGACTCAGACCGTAATCGCTACAGTTTCAGTCGATCGTGACATGAACATATCGACAGGTAACAATAATGATTTGCGTTTGATGCCTTATGATCAGATAATTGTCAGAACGGTGCCTGAATTTTCGATGCAAAAGAACATAACGTTTAGTGGCGAAGTTCGCTATCCTGGCACTTATGCTATTATTGCAAAAAATGAAACCATAGAAAGTGTATTACAGCGTGCAGGTGGTTTGACTTTGGAGGCATTTCCTGAAGGTGCTACTATTTTCAGACCGCAGGATAATACAGGTTATATTGTTATGAAATTAGATGAAATATTGAAAGATAAAAATTCTCTTTTCAACTATATCTTGAAAGAAGGCGATGTTGTGAATATTCCGAAGATGAAAGACTTTGTGACTTTGAAAGGTGCAATTCGTGCTAATGAGATTTATGTTAGCGAAATCTTTGCAACAGGTAAACTAAATGTGCCTTTTCATAACAACAAAAGAGCGCGTTTTTATGTCAATAAATATGCAGCTGGTATTTCAAAAGATGGTGATAGAGGCAATGTTACGGTCTTGCATCCGAACGGTGAATTAGGTCGTACCTTAAACTTTGGATTATTCAAAGTTTATCCCAAAATACGAAAAGGAGATGTCGTTACAGTTGCTTATAAACCTACAAAAGCAATTGATGAGAAATCAGAAAAGAAGAAAGAAGATATAGATTGGGCAAAAACAACAGAAAAAGCACTTGGTGCTTTGACAACTATTTTGTCGCTTGTACTTTTGGTAAGAGCCGTAAATCCATAGTTTGTTACAAAAAAAGCGATTTGAAAATTTCAAATCGCTTTTTTTATTTATTTTTATTTTTAATCGATAAAATATGCAACTTAATCGAAAAACTTGTGACTTTATAAATTATTAATATTATTTATTGTAATTTTGCAACACAAATAAATACAAATGAAAAAAGCAAACTCAAAATTTCTGTTACTAATCGTATTAACGATTTTAAGTTTTAGTTCTTTTATTTTTTTAAATTCGGGACATTCAAGCGCTACAAGTGATTCTAACAATCAGTTTAGTCAAATGAATGCTGAAAAAGTAATAGAAGTCAATAAAATCAGAAAAAAAGGTGCTGAAGTTATGCCTGATATTTCGGTCATACAAAACATCATCAAAACAATTAGTAATATAATTTCTACAATCTAACTAAAGTAGAAATCTCAAAAGCCATGTAAAAATTACATGGCTTTTTTATTGGTACAATTAGCGTGATACATTCGTGATAATCAGTCCTTAAATTTGTATCATAAATAATCAAAATCATGAAATATCAAGGTTTAAAATTTATCTCTATTTCTTTTTCGATTGCAACTATCGTTTTTCTTTTTGGATTCAAAAATGAAAAAAACAATTCACAAATTACTGACAATCAAGGCATTGCAGTATTGCAATTGTTCACTTCTGAGGGTTGTTCGAGTTGTCCTCCAGCTGACGATATTTTGAGAAAATATGCTAACCAAGATAACATATTTGCACTCAGCTATCACGTCACATACTGGAATCGTTTAGGTTGGGCAGATCTGTTTAGCCAAAAGCAATTCGATAATTTACAATATTCGTATGGCGAAAATTTCCGATTATCGAGCGTATATACACCTCAAATAGTTGTAAACGGAAACTCAGAAGCGGTTGGCTCAAGCGAAAACAAAATAGCCAATATCG
>JAYUJV010000415.1:0-6414 GCA_043764975.1 Saprospirales bacterium | reverse complement strand
AAGTCTGGCGAAGCCGACGAGTTTTTTCCGCGCCGACGTAATTTTAAGCAAAAAGTACGGAATTTATACAAAGCACTTGATTTTTTTGGTTACTTTTTTTATCAAGAAAAAAAGTAACGAAAGGTCGGAAAATAGTTCCAACAAATCAAACTCAAAGGAATCAATTAAAAAGACGTTGTGCAATATTAGTTAAAAAAAATAAAATAAACATAATGTGTTGAAAGTCAATATCTTATGTTTATTTAAAAATAATCGAGTAAGCAAAAAACATGAATACCACAATCGGAATATATAAAGACATCGTCATTCAGATTGCCACGCCGCACAGTACTGGTACAGGTTTTTATGTAAAATCGCATAACCTAATCATCACGAACAACCACGTCATAGATGGTAATAGAGAAGTCATCATTGATGGCGAACTGGTCGAAAAGCAAATGGCAACCGTTGTATTCACTGACCCAAAACACGATATTGCGTTTTTGAAAATTTCGGATACTTTTGATTCCTTACCTTCGATTTTGCTTTCTGACAACGAAAAAGGAAAAGAAGGCGACACAGTCATAGCCGTAGGTCATCCGTTGGGGCTAAAATTTAGCTCTACGCAAGGCATCATATCGAACACGAAACATGAGTATCGCAACCTAACTTATTATCAGCACGATGCCGCACTCAACCCAGGCAATAGTGGTGGGCCGCTCATTAATTCGATAGGCGAAATTATTGGTATCAATACCTTTATTATTCAAAATGGGCAAAATTTAGGCTTTTCATTACCTATCAAATACGTCAAAAAAGCATTAAGCGATTTTGAAGGGATTCAGAACGAAATCTCCACTCGATGTGCCTCTTGCGACAACATCGTGATGGCTAGCACAATAGAGCATGGTTTTTGTGCGCATTGTGGTTCACACGTAGCGTTGCCTTCGGCTGCCGAAGAATACGTTGCCATCGGCGTATCGCAGAACATCGAAAACATACTGACGCAGTTGGGCTATCATGTGCCGCTTTCGCGCAAAGGGCCTTGCTCTTGGGAAGTGCAACGAGGTAGCGCAAACGTCATCATTACTTATTATGAGCCGACAGGTCAAATATTAGGTGAAGTCATATTGGCGCTTTTACCCAAAGAAAACATAAAACCGCTTTATGAGTTTTTGCTTCGTAAAAATTTCACGCTCGAAGGCTTGTCATTGAGTATATTTGAGCAAGACATCATGCTTTCGCTCTTGATACAAGACCGATATATGCACCCAGATTCAGCAATTGTGTTGTTCAGACATTTGTTGCAAACTGCCGATGAATTGGACGACATCATCATAAATAAATATGGTGCTTTGCCGCGCATCAACACTGAAAGTATCATTAAAAGTTAAAATACGAAAATAACACATAAACAAAATAATAATTTGTGAAACACCATCGTTTTGACAAAATATTTTACGCCAAAAAAACTTTTTTGTTAAAATCGTTTATTTATTTGTTTCTTTTTCCATAATATTGCATCTTTAAGGCTTGAAAAGAAAAAATACTATTTTGAAAGTCATTTAATTGACCATTTTAAAAATATTTAGTACTATCTTTTTTTACTTTAAACATCCTGATCCATTTATATTTTAAGTTTTTTTATGATGAAAAAAATGAGATTACTCACATTCGTGATGCTTTGCTTTTTAGCCTCGAACGCTGAAGCACAAGACATTCACTTCTCGCAGTTTTATATGTCGCCACTAAACCTCAATCCAGCATTGACGGGCGTCATGAACTGTAACTCTCGTATAACGGCAAACTTCCGTAACCAATGGGCAGCGGTTCTGCGCTCCAACGCATACAATACTTATGCAGCTTCTTACGACCAGCGCATACCTGTAGGCAGATATGACTACGTAGGTGTAGGTGGATCACTTTGGGGTGATAGAGCAGGTTCATCGCCATACTCTCAGCTTTCGGCTAAGATTTCGGCTTCGTATAGCAAGCGTATGGGCGGTTATCGCAAAAATGCAAACTACTTGGTAGTCGGTGTTGATGCAGGTGTCGGTCAGCGCAGCGTAGATCCATCGGCATTCCGTTGGGGTAGCCAAAACAATGGTGGCGTGTATGATGCAACTAAGCCAACACTCGAAACTTTCAACCAAGACAACGTTATTTTCCCTGATATATCAGCTGGTTTATTGTGGTTCAATACCATCGACGAAGACAATAATTTTTATATCGGTGGCGCTTATCATCACTTAAATCGTGCTAATATTGCATTCAGCAACCAAAAGCCAGATTTATTGTATAGCCGATTCACGATTCACACAGGTGGCGAGTTCATGATTGGCGACAAATGGGGTTTAGTACCAAACGTAATTTTGTTACTACAAGGCCCATCGCTTGAATTGAATCCAGGTACGAGCGTAAAGTTCTTATTGGGACATAGCAAATACAACTACCAAGCATTCCACGTGGGTGTTTGGGGACGTATAGCGCACAAAAAAGACAAAGGCGAATTGTTAGATGCCGCTATATTCACAACTCGATTTGACTACAATAACTTTACGTTAGGCTTTAGTTACGATGCCAATACATCAGCATTGCGCGTGGCTTCTCCTACGAATAGTAGCTTCGAGTTTTCGATGCAATACAAAATATGCGGCAACGAACGTAGAAACGTATATTGTCCAAATTTCTAGTATGAAAATCTAATTCCATACAAAAAGAGATACTTTTGCAAAGAAGTATCTCTTTTTTTTATTTTTTTATAATAATTTTATACCTTTGACTTAGGTAATTAAAAAAAATTAACACAATTAAGAAAATTAATATAATAAATAAATGTACATATTATTAATTTTTTTAATTCAAAAGACTTAATTTTGAGATATTTACGACAAGTATTTATTTTGCTAAGTATCAAGTAAACACATAGAAAACTATAAAACTAAACCAATGTTCGGAAAAAAATCAAACGAAGACAACAAAAATCAAAGCGCGCTACCATCGGGTAACAATATGGCCCTAAATAGCTTAGTAAAAGGTACGCACGTAGAAGGAAGCGTAGCCTCAGAAAGCGATATACGAGTCGATGGCACTATAAAAGGTACTTTGACCTGTAATGCAAAAGTAATTATTGGTGCTTCAGGTTCTATCGAAGGCGACATAAAATGCCAAAATGCAGTCATTGAAGGTTATTTTAAAGGTAATATACAAGTATCTGAATTGCTAATCGTGCGCGAAACCGCAGAAGTAACCGGCGATATAAACACCAATAAATTGACGGTACAAGCAGGTGCTAATTTTAATGGCTCTATCAAAATGTCTTCACAAATTGCAGGTGAATAGTTGAATCGACTACCTCCATATTATGTAAAAGTTGCCTAATGCAAGATTAATTCATTTTAGTTTGTGTTAGGCAACTTTTTTATTTTTGAAAAACACAATGTCAAAAAAACAACGAGAACCCAACATAAATGATGATCTTGGTTTAGGTAATAAACTGACAGGCAATTACAAACGACTGATGCACAAAGGTGGCAAACCAATGGTACAGCGTGTAGGCGAGCAAGCGTTTCACCCTTATCAAGTGCTGGTAGAAATGTCGTGGGGGAAATTTATTTTAAGCATTTTTGTGTTTTATTTGGTTATCAATGCCTTGTTTGGCTTATTGTATGTTGCGCTTGGCAATCACACCTTGAGTGGCATAGAAGTACATGGCTTTAAGGACAGTTTTCTGAAAGCATTCTTCTTTAGTATCCAAACGTTTACGACCGTTGGTTACGGTGCTGTGGCGCCTGCTTGTTGGACATCAAACGTGATAGCAAGTATAGAAGCCTTATTCGGATTGATGATATTTGCCTTAGCTACGGGTTTGTTTTATGCACGATTTGCACGACCACAAAAATCTGTTCGCTTTAGCCAGAATGCAGTTATTGCGCCTTATCACGGACACACTGGCCTTATGTTTCGATTTGTCAATATCGGTAACAACGAATTGATAGAGCTAAAAATACAAGTATCGCTCACTTTTCTGGAAAAAGAAAATGGCGTAACTCACCGTAAATATATGACTTTAAAACTTGAACGGGATCAAGTCGCTTTATTCCCTTTTAACTGGACGGTGGTGCATCCCATAGATGAAGATAGTCCTTTATATGGCAAAACCGAAGCTGATTGTAAGCAAATGAACCTCGAAATCATGGCTTTCCTACGTGGCTACGATGCCACATCGGGACAATTGATGCACAAAAACGAATCTTACTCGTATGAAGATTTTATCTGGAATGCCAAATTTGTATCTATGTATCATGCAGATAAAGAAAAAGGTACAGTACTTGAACTTAATAAATTGCATGATGTGGAACGATTGAGCGCATAGTGTTGTTGTTATCAATATTAAAAATTATGGTTCTTGCATTTTTGTGGAAAGATATAGTTTAGTAAGTTTTTTGAATTGCTCTAAAAGTATTAAGTATTTGAGTATTAAGTATTCAAGTCGAAATAACAAACTAGCAGTGAGCCTTTTAGGTATTGTAAAAACTGCAATACTTAATACTTATATACTTAATACCCTATAATAATTGACTAGAAAACAGTCTCATTGAATTTGCTCCACAAAAAATTAAAAGGACTAAATAAAATTTTATTTTAAATGGCTATTTATTCATACAATTCGCAACCGCGAAATCCAATCCTAAGTTTAGTATTTACGGCATTGGCATTATTTGCGCTATATTATATAGCAAAAGGTATATTTTGGGTACTACTGTGGGTATCTCCAGTTTTTCTTATTTTAACCTTGGTTATCGATTATAAAGTCGTACTAAATTACCTCAAGTGGCTTGGCGATAAAGTACAACGCACACCAATATCTGGTATTTTGATGGGTGCATTGACCATATTTGGTTTTCCAGTTGTTGCGGCATTCTTGTTTTTTAAGGCTTATGGTCAATATCGATTGAAAAAATATACCAGCCAATTTCAAGACCAAATGGGTGGTTTTAATCCACAAGGACAGAGCAAACCCAATGATGAGTTCGTAGAATACGAAGAAATAAAAGAAGAACCCATTTCGCTTCCGCGCCAAAAAGTAGAGCAAAGACCTTAATCATACATCCGATATATGTCAAATACACTGCTTGTATATTATTCTCTTTCGGCAGTATTCGCTTGTTATTACGTGTATCTGATGCTGCGCTATGCCAAAGATTGGCAAGCGTTACCTAGTCTAAAAATTCCGACAGATTTTGAGCCTCATACGCATATCAGCGTGTTAGTGCCAGCTCGAAACGAAGCGCAACACATCGAAAATTGCTTACGCTCTATACTCGCCCAGACATATCCTAAACACCTTTTTGAAATTATTTTGATCGACGACCATTCGTCGGACAATACCGTTGCGCTCGCCAATGCCCTTGAAAGTGCGCAAATCCGAGTGCTTTCATTGTCTGAATGTTTTAAAAATAATGCCTCGACAAGTGAAGTACATAATTCATTCAAAAAATTAGGGATAAAAGAAGCCATCAAGGTTGCAAAAGGCGAATTGTTGGTTTGTACCGATGCTGATTGTATCGTAAATCCAGAATGGCTTCGGCATTTTGCTTACGTGTATGAGCAAAAAAATGCAAAATTTATAGCCGCGCCAGTCAATTTTTATCAGGAGCAATCGACTTTGGAGCGTTTTCAGTCCTTAGATTTTGTGGGCATGATGGGCATCACAGGCGCAGGGATTCATGGCCGATACATGAATATGTGCAATGGCGCAAACCTCGCTTATCCGCGCGAAGCATTCGAGGCCGTTGGTGGTTTCGATGGCATAGATCATCTCGCTTCGGGCGACGATATGCTGCTGATGCAAAAAATAGCAAGACATTATAAAGAAGGAATTTTCTTTTTAAAAACGCCACAAGCTACCGTATTCACACACGCCAAATCTACTTGGACGACATTTGTGCAGCAACGCGTTAGGTGGGCATCAAAATCTACGGTCTATCCCGAACACCGAGTCACGTTCGATTTAGCGATGGTTTTTTTCTTTTGCTGCAATATTGTATTGAGTTTGTGCTTGATTCCATTCGTTGGCTATTCATTGTTTTTAATACAATTATTATTAAAAAGTATCATAGATTTTTATTTTTTAAATATCATGGCACGATATTTCAATCGGTCAGATTTGATGCAGTCTTTTTTTTCGGCGCAACTATTGCATATCTTATACATAGTCGTGGTGGGTACAAAAAGCAATATCACGAAAGAATACGAATGGAAAGGTAGGCGAGTAAAATAAATAGTGTTTATGAAAAAGTATGATTATTGAAAATAATCCTATACTTTTGCAGAATATTTCTAAAATCTGTAATAAAACAAGTGTTTTATTGAATAATTATTAAAAAAATGAAATTAGAGGAAAAATTTAACGAGAAAGGCGAAATGCTTAGT
>JAYUJV010000414.1:0-6417 GCA_043764975.1 Saprospirales bacterium | reverse complement strand
TTACCAACAGCAGACAAAAGAGTCCGCTTCGTTTTGGATATGTTCATGGGAAATGCCATACTGCGTTAGCAAGTTGAGAAGATTCGGGAAAATCAACTACAAAACAACTTGCTAACTCTTTGGCTCATAAAATCGAAGTTAAAAAAATATTATATAGCTGCTTGCAGCAAAAGAATTTGTTCATGGGATTATAATTTGTTGGAAAGTCACTTCAAACGAGAAGTGACTTTTTTTTATGCCCATACTCAAGCAACCCACAAATAATGAAGATTTTTAAAGTATTTTGAAGGAGGTTTTATTACTTTTGAGTTTTATTTTATTCACGATACCTAAATACGCTTTTCTATGCGTCGTTATTTGCCTATCATTACTCTTGTACTTGCTTTTGGCGCAGGTATATTTCTGACTCAAAAATATTACGGACTCGGCGCTACCAAGTCGCAAGACGACTCGAATGTGCTACTCGAACGCATACAAAACGTGTGTAAACTCGTGACCGTGGAAGGTCATTTTAGTGAGGTGTATTCGCATAGCGATTATTGGGGTTACAATGTTTGGCCATTTCAAAAAAAAGTATTGATTATCGTAAAGGCTACTGTATCAGCAGGTTATGATATGACGCCGATGCAAATTACGATGGATAGCAAAACCAAAACAGTGGTACTTCGCAATGTGCCGACCAATGCAAAAATATTGTCCATAGACCACAACCTCCAATATTTTGATGTTGCAGAAGGTACATTCAATTCTTTTTCGGCCAACGATTTTTCAGAACTCAATGCCAAGGCAAAGGACTTTATACGCGACAAAGCAGAACAAAGTAACTTGAAACAATCGGCCGAAACCCAAGGAAATAAAATGCTCGATATGATTCGATTCATGGCCGAAAGTAGTGGTTGGACTGTAAAAACAGAAAATGCGCCAAAGTAAAAAATTTACTGATTTTCGCGCTGCAATATCCAATTCCAGAAAGTTCCCCAACGGGTTTTTACTAAGCGGTAATAACCATAAGCACCAACCCAACAAACCATTGCGCCAAAAGAGCTATCTATAAAAAATTGGTATATCTTAAAATCGTTGAGGTTGAGGCGAAAGAAATAATGGCATACAAAATTTGTAACTACAAAAAACGAATTGAGTAGCAACAGCAAATACAAGCCCAAGACCATAAGCAACAATCGATTGACTTGTTTTTCGTCGTCAGTGGAGTGTGAGAGGTGTTCTAAAGCTTTGCGTTTGTGGCGTATAAACCCAAGTGCAAAATAAGTGTAAGTCGTAAAGGTAAGGATGTAAATAGGGTATGCAAACGTGCCATAAAAAACGGAGTAATCGTTCGCCCAATTGTAGGCTTTCGTGGCAGGCGATTTGAAAAACATAAATACAAAAAAGCTGATTTGCCCCAAAGGCAACAAAAAATGTTTTATGTCGCTACGATGCAACTGAAACTTCGTGTATAAAGTACTTTTGACGAAAAAAAACAGCAAAGGCCCAAAAGACATCGTGAAATAAATCGGAAAAAAATACAATATCGGAAAGTGCTCATATAGGCGCAACCACTCCAAAAACTCATGTAGCAGCGTGAAACTAAAAGCCGTAATCAGCCAACTAAATAGTAGCTTTGCCGTGTTGCTTTCCTTTCGTTGAAGCCACGCCAAGATGCTAATCGTGAACCCTTGTCCGACTGCCAATACAAATAATATGATGGTTATCCAATACATTTCAGTTGTAAAAATAGTGTTTATTGAAGACTTTTGCTTGTTTATTGAGTATTTTATTTAAAAATAAAAAAGTGCGATACATGGCATTTGCTACGTATCGCACTTTTTTTATGCGTAATTTTTTATTTCAATTTTTATTTTGATTACATGTGCAAAGCACGATTGCCTGTAGCAGCCAAAGCAGCTTCTTTCATGGCTTCGGTATAAGTAGGGTGTGCGTGGCTCATGCGCGCAATGTCTTCTGCTGAGGCGCGAAATTCCATGGCGACTACGGCTTCGGCAATCATATCTGCGGTACGTGGCCCAACCATGTGAACGCCCAATATTTCGTCAGTATCGGCGTGTGCCAAAACCTTAACCATACCTTCAGTGTCCATGCTCGCGCGCGCGCGACCAAGTGCCTTGAACGGAAATTTACCAGCTTTGTAAGGAATACCTTCGGCTTTGAGTTGCTCCTCCGTACGACCGACAGCCGCAACCTCTGGCCAAGTATAAACCACACCTGGAATCAAGTTATAATCTATATGCGGACGCTGCCCTGCTATGACTTCAGCTACAAAAACGCCTTCTTCTTCGGCCTTGTGTGCCAACATAGCGCCTTGTATCACGTCGCCAATCGCATAAATACCTGCTACATTTGTCTGCAAATGCTTATCGACAGCAATGCGGCCTCGCTCATCGAGTGCAATGCCTACGTTTTCTAAACCAAGATTGTCGGTATATGGTTTGCGACCAAGTGCCAACAAGCAATATTCGGCTTCGATGGTCTTTTTTTCTTCACTATCGCGTGGACTAAATTCTACAAGTACATCGTTACCTCTGTTTGTAGCAGCTGTTACACCATGTTTTACATAAAAATTAATACCTGCACCTTTCAAGGCTTTCATCAATTCTTTGCTACAATCTGAATCCATACCAGCTATGATTCGGTCGGCATATTCTATGACATCTACCTTCGTACCCAAGCGAGCATATACTGAACCCAACTCTAAACCAATGACGCCGCCGCCAATAATAACCATACTTTTAGGCACAGTCGTGATGTTCAAGGCTTCGGTAGAAGTGATGATGCGTTTTTTATCATAATTGAAATTCGGTGGCGTGATTGGTTTCGAACCAGTCGCGATGATTGTCTTATCCGTTTCGATGTTTTCACTTGTGCCGTCAGCCTTCGTGATTTTTATTGTGTTGCTTGTCACAAACGAACCATGACCGTTATAAACGTCAATTTTATTTTTTTTCATCAAAAACTCTACGCCAACGCAAGTGTCTGACACAACTTTGTTTTTGCGGGCAATCATCTGCGCCATATTAACCTTGAGCGCACCTTTTTTGATGTCAATACCATGCGTCTCGAAAGTATGTACGGCATTGTGATAATGTTCTGAAGAATCCAACAACGCCTTTGACGGGATGCAACCTACATTCAAACACGTGCCGCCAAGTGTAGCGTAACGCTCAATGATAGCTGTCTTGAAACCCAATTGTGCTGCTCTGATAGCCGCTACATATCCGCCAGGCCCAGAACCTATAATTACTACATCGTATTTCATTTTATTATGAATACTTATTTTTTTTATTAATAAATAATTTTATACTTTGGTAATTAAAATAAATTAAATTTTAAAACATAGGACATAAAATGCTCGAAATCAACATTTTATGAAAATTAAAAATTATTTTAATTACATTATCAATAGCTGAATTTTGCTTATTGTAATAAATAAAACAAATCCTTTACTCGCTTACTGGCCCTTGAGGCGTATTGTCGTTATTCTTATCTCTTGGCTTATTTTTATGAAAAGGCTTTTTTACAAAAGGCTTTCTATTTTCATTTCCGCCATTTGCATTTGGTGGTGTTGCCTGACCATCTGCATTGTCTGATTGCACGAAGTTATCTTTACGCTCGTTTCTATTGTTCGGTTGCTGCGGTGCATTCGGGTCTTGCGGACGCGGTTCACGTGGCTCACGATTACGATTATCATTGTTGCGATTCGGATTACGCTCGTTTCTGTCGTTCGGTTGCTGCGGTGCGTTCGGGTCTTGTGGACGCGGTTCACGTGGCTCGCGATTACGATCGTTGTTGTTGCGATTCGGATTGCGCTCGTTTCTATTGTTCGGTTGCTGTGGTGCGTTCGGATCTTGTGGACGCGGTTCACGTGGCTCGCGATTACGGTCATTGTTGCGATTCGGATTCGGATTGCGATCGTCACGACGATTGTTATTTCCATTGCCACCACCATCACGACGGTCATTGCGTTGCTCGCGATTGGCGTTGCTTCCGTTACCTTTATCTATCGTTGCATCAAATGGTGCATCGCGGCGTTCGCCACGATCGGTTCTACCCAAAGCTGGTTTTTCAGGACTATTATTGACTGTTTTTTTCTTTTTCTTTTTGCGTTTCTCCAACGGCAAATCGATTACGTCATTCACGCTCTCGAAGTCGATACCGTCTTCGCCGTCTTCGTCTTCAAACACAACTTGCATAGCACTAAGGTCAGCTGGTTTCAAGCCTTTCTTGTTCATGGCTTTCATTTCGTGCACTTGCTCTACTTGCAAAGCATAAAATTGGCCTCTACCGTGGTCTTTTTTGTAGCAATAATACATTAAGCCCTTGAAAATATCGGTTTTCATCAATACTACCGAGCCTGCTTCTGTCTGCAATTCGTCCACGTGCGAAGGGAAACCTTCGAGTGCGTCCATGTAACTATCGAGTTCAAAATTGAGGCAACATTTCAAGCGGCCGCATTGTCCCGATAATTTAGATTGGTTAATAGCAAGGTTTTGATAACGTGCGGCAGTGGTCGAAACAGATTTGAAATCTGTGAGCCAAGTACTACAACACAACTCTCGGCCACACGAGCCTAAGCCGCCCACACGAGCAGACTCTTGTCGTGCGCCAATCTGACGCATTTCTATTTTTACCTTAAATTCTTTGGCGTATTGTCTGATGAGCTCGCGGAAATCGACACGGCCATCGGCGGTGTAATAAAACGTTGCTTTACGCTTATCGGCTTGGTATTCTACGTCGCCTACTTTCATATCGAGGTTGAGCGAGCGAGAGATTGCACGCGCCAAGATAAGCGATGGTTTTTCGAGTTCACGCGACTCTTGCAAGCGCTCGAGGTCGCGCTCGTTCGCCTTACGGATTACGTTCGGGAATATTGTATTGTCTTTTATCCCTTTCTTTTTCATTTGCAAACGCACCAAATCGCCACTCAACGAAATCTTGCCAATGTCAAATCCGCCTTCGGATTCGATCATGACATTGTCGCCAGTGCCGCAACGAGTATGCGCTGCATTGATATAAAAATCCTTGCGCGTTCCGTTTCTGAAACTGACTTCTACGAGCTGGCTACTTGCCGTTTCTTCGATGTCGAGTGCCGAAATCCAATCGTAGGTATTCATACGATTGCAACCGCCGCTAGAACAGCCGCTAGAACTACATCCAGCTACTACGTCGTTGTCGTTTATTTTATTAGTTGCTGCCCCGCAGGAGCATCCTTCACATGCCATAATACTTATTATATGTAGAAAAACAAACGTTGTGTTTTTTCAACATCATAATCGTTTTTGGGTCTTTGACCACAATATTTGGATACTGGTTTTGAGTATAAATAAAGGCAAATACATTTTTTATTTTCATAAATAATTGATTATTAATTAATTATTGAAAACAATGACTTGTGTCTTTATTTTTTATTCATACAATGATTGATGAGTTTTTAATTTACAATCATTGATGGTATAGTTTAATAATGTTTACATAACAAATCCTAAGTATTCGTTACTTTCATCACTTTATTGATTAAAATAAGGCTGTTTTATAAAAAAGTATTTATTAAAATGACTTACTAATTTTATGGTATTCCAATACTAAAAAAACGATATAACGTGAAAACGTTTGTTGTATATATTAAAAAATAAAAATATTTATATTAAAAAATGATTAAACAATTTACTTCTGCCTCAAAATATGGCTCAATTTTATGCTTGCATTCAAGAACAATACTTTCGGATTGGCATTGCGCTCTACGTGCGTGCTACAATCATCGAAAATATTCATGATTGGCGTGATCTGTTCGAGCTGTATTACCTTAGTCAAATTTTGAGCCGTTTCTAATTCTTTGGGCAATAACCTGACCGAAGTTGCATCGCCTGTACATTTGAGCAACATATATTCGCGTAAAAAGTGCAGACCGTAGCGCAAAAAATATTTTTGCTGCTCGCGGCCAATCGTAGCGAACTGCTCTACCCATTGCAATAAATCTGGACCCCAACCTTTGTAACATTTCCGAAGCCACTCCAAAAACAAGTTGGCATTATCGTTTTCGGCACTTGCTGCGAGCTGTATCGCTTCGCTGAGGTTTCCGTCAGAGAGTTGCGCCACGATGCGCGCCCTATCGCCGAGTACGCCTCTTTTGAGCAAACCTTCCGCCACTTCTTCGTTCGACAACGGATTTATTTTTATCAATTGGCAGCGCGACAAGACGGTGTTCAGAATCAACTCTTGATTTTCGGCGACCAATAAAAACAATGTATCATCGGGTGGTTCTTCTATCAGCTTGAGCAAGCGATTGCCTTCTTTGCCCAGGTATTCGGGCAGCCACAAAATCAGAATCTTATAAGGCGCTTCGAACGTCTTGAGGCTCAATTTGCGTGCAATGGCCTGACATTCATCTACATTGATGTTGCCTTG
>JAYUJV010000413.1:0-2407 GCA_043764975.1 Saprospirales bacterium | reverse complement strand
ATTAACGAATTACACGAATCGTAGATAAATAATTTCACTAATTTTGAAACTTACGTTTCAATCCGAAACGCAAATTTTAGCGAAAAGGGTAAAACCTTTTGCACTACAGTAAAGTTGGTTACTTATTGCAAATTGCATATTGTTTTTTGCCAATTGCCTATTTTACATTTTCTTCGTTTTCAAAACTTTCATAGCCTTCATATATTGCTTCGCTAATCCAGGTATATTGACGCGGCTATCGCTGTCGTCGTTCCAAGTAACAGGTAATTCGTAGAGTTTTAGGTTTCGCCATTCGGCAACCGTAAGTAACTCGGTACTAAAAAACCAACCATCGCTGATTGCGCCGCCAGCTTGCAACATCGGCACGTGTTTGCGCCACAAAAACTTGAAGCCACACATACCGTCCGAAAAACGAACGCCGAGATATAGTTTCAACATCATATTAAAAATCCGCGACGTAACTTCTCGCTTGAGCGTGCGACCAATTACGCGCGAGCGAGCGTGCAAGCGTGTAGTATACACGAAGTCTTGATTTTGCTCCGTCAAGGCTTTCATCGTTTCTAAAAAATGGGTCAAATCTGTTGCCAAATCTAAATCCATATAGCCAACTATATCTGCATCGGATTGCGCCCAACTCGTTTTTAAAGCCAACCCAACACCTTTACTTGGCACTCTAAGTAACTGAACCTCAGCGATTTGCGAAGCCAATGCTGCCCCAATTTTCTGCGTATCGTCCGTTGAGCCATTGTCAGCTATGACAATTCGCCATTGTTTCGGCGTTGGAAAATGTAACTTCAAAAAAGCGTGTAAAATCTTAACTTGTCTATCCAACGTTTTTTCTTCGTTGAGGACTGGAATCGTAACATCGAATGTAATCATCTGCTATTGTCAATCTTGTCGTTTAGTCATTTTGTCAGTTAGTCATTCACAAAACCTAATTTAAACGATTTATATTCTAAAATAATGCTACAAAAGTAGATAAATTTTAGCATTTTACATAAAAAAACCAACTTGTAACAAATCACAAGATGGTTTTTTCTTTAAAATTAAAGAAATTAAGGAATTAAAAAATTAAAGAAATATTAAAATGCTATTATTTTAATTTTCTTAATTTTTTTAATTTTTTAATTAATTAAAAGTTTCCTCCTTTTTTCTCTAATTTAGACATTTTTTTAGTACGTACTTGCATTTCTGGCTCTACTGCTTCTGTCGCTTTCGGGGCAGTTGGCGCAGCTTGTGGCGCTGGCATAGGTGCAGGCGTAGATGGCGTTGCAGGTGTAGATTGAGCGACTACTTTTCCTCGTTTTGCATATTTACTTTTGGTATTTACTTTCGGCGCAGTTGCAGTTGATTGAGCTGTTACAGCCAAACTTGTGCCAAATAAGATAGCCAATATTGCAATTAATTTTAATCCTTTCATTGTTAATAAATTTTTAAATTTGAGATAAATATTAAAAAATCAAATGTTTAATCAAATGATTTGTAAATGTATAACATATATTTATTTAATGAATAAAAAAAATTGTTAATTTTTAGTTAATGAATATTTAATTTTTGAAACTGAATACCAAAAAGATTATTTTAAAAATTAATGACTTTTTTAATCATTTTTTTTGTATTCACAATATTCTTATGTAATTTTCCATTTCATTTCAAATAAGACATAAGATTTTTAAGATTTACTATGGAAAACAATTATGATAGTGGTTCATTTTTAAAAAAATTGAAAGGGATTTTTGTAGTCGAAGATGCCATTCCGAGTCAAAATACGACGAATACGCCTACTCCAGCGAGTCCAACGCCGCAAGCAACTTTGCCAGTTTTTTCGCCGCCAACAATCGTGACGAGTACTGGCCAACAAAGCGATAAATTTATGAATTTATTGTTGCAATCGTTAGAAACAAACAACCCAGTTGGCTTCGATTATTTTGAGTTTAGACAATCAATACTGAACCTCGCAAAAATGCCGATGGACGAAAGTACGCGCTACCAATCTGCTTATGCGATGGCGCAAACGATGGGCGTTACTTCGCAGTCACTGATACAATCTGCTTCAAATTATGTAGCGATATTGGCTGGCGAGGACAAAAAATTTCATGATGCTTTGGCAAATCAACAAAACACTAACGTTGGTGCTAAACAACAGGAAATCAGCAATTTAGATGCGGCAATCAAGCAAAAAGCAGCGCAAATAAAGGAATTGACAGACCAAATCCAGCAAAATCAACAACAAATGGAAACCTTGAAATCGCAGATAAACGAAGCATCAAGTAAAGTGGAAACCACAAAGAATGATTTTGTCGTCACATATAATGCTTTGGTCGGTGAAATCAAGCGAGATATAGATAATATGCAACGATACTTAAAATAAGGGAACTTTTAGAACCGTTTTTTTATTTATCATATT
>JAYUJV010000412.1:0-6432 GCA_043764975.1 Saprospirales bacterium | reverse complement strand
TGACCAGCTATTGTTACAATTGCAAACATCTATTAAGAACGTTTAATGATAAAATAAATAATTTTTTAAAATTGGCTGCAAAGATATTTATATTTTGTGTAAAAACAAACATTTTTATTAAAAAACATCTATTTTTGCAGCAAAATAGTCTATAAAATTAAACTTTAACGCATATATTTGATTTTGAGCCGTTTATGTGCCATTCATTTATGCAAGTTTGTACCTGATACGCTGTTATTCAATTTCAATTTATGTAAAAATAAAGGCGAGTGTAGAGTAAAAAACGGATTATAGCCACAAAAAATAATTTAAAAACCAAGTATAAATGCTTGTATATATGGCTTTGTTGGATTAGGCACAGCCTTTGCACCATTTTTATATTTTGTGGTTCAACTTTTAGCAACTACATTTGTAGCAAATTTCTTATGAATGCCTAATAGCATATATAAATCACTATCAATCTTGGTTTTATTCTTTTTTTCAATAGCTAGCCATGCTCAAAATGGTTATGTACTCGAAAAATTAGGAACGGACATCAACACAATCTACGACGAAATTACACCTGTAATTGACTGGGACGGAAAAACTGTTTATTACACTCGCGTAGGGTCGCCAAACTTTAATCATAATTTATTGATGGATGGGCAAGACCAGTCAAAAACGCTGGCTCCGAATCAGTACAATACCTTACTACAAGACGTTTATAGCAAAATTGCTGGGCAGCAAATTTTAGATCCTGTGGCTTCTTCTTTCAATCAAGACATCTGGATTGCGACTTGTGGGCGCGATGAATTTGACAAAATCACGCATCCAAGCGCACCACTCAACAATGCGCTCCCGAACAGTATCAGCTCTATGACGCCTTACCCAGGTACTTTTATTGTCATCAATCAATTCATTCAAGGCGGTGGTATGGACGTAGGCTTTTCGATTGTCAAACAAGAAAACGATAGCACTTGGACTTTCCCTCGGCCTTTGAAAATAGAAGATTATTATACCAAATCGCCCGATATAAGTATGACGGTTGGTAGCGATGGTCGCGTAATGATTCTCTCACTCAACCGTAATGACACACGAGGTGGCGCAGATCTTTATGTTAGCTTCCAACTCAATGATTCGCTTTGGTCAGCGCCACAAAACATTGGTAATCAGATTAATACACAATTCAAGGAAACGACACCGCATTTATCGTCGGACTTAAAAAAACTATATTTTGCCTCGAATAGACCAGAATCCATAGGCGGTATGGATATTTTTTATTCAGAAAGATTAGATGATAGCTGGCTCAATTGGTCATCGCCACGTCATTTTTTAGCGCCCATCAATTCTGCGGCAGATGAGAGTCAGCCTTACTTCAATGCAGCGAGTGGCGAATTTTATTTTGCTTCACGCCGTGGTGGATCTAGTGATATTTATCGCGTAAAGATTGCGCCGTCTTCTCCCGAAATGATTACGGTAACTGGACGTATTTTAAATTCAAAAACTGGCCTGCCAATACCAGGCGATATGTTGTACGGCGATAGACGTATGGAAAATTTTGAGTTTTTGACCATTTCTAAAGATGGTGATTTTGAGATCAATATTCCGAAAGGTTCTACTTATAAATTTGTGCCTCAAAAAGATGGCTTTCTAGGACATAAAGTTGTGCTTGGTCTTGATATGTATAAGTATTACACAAATGGTGTAGAACTTACTTTGTATCTTGACCCGATAGAAAAAGATGCAAAAATTTCGCTCAATCCTATTTATTTTCAGATTTCTGAATCTCAGATTTTGCCAAAATCATACAGCGAAATTGATTACCTCGCCGATATACTCAACGAGTACCCGACCATGAATATCCTCATAGAAGGCCATACCGACAATCAAGGTAAAAGTAACGAGCTACAAAGCCTTTCGGAACAGCGAACAGAAGCGATAAAAGCGTTTTTGGTAAAAAAAGGAATACAAAAAGAACGTATCCAAACCACAGGTTTTGGTGGCCGTTTTCCGATTATAAAAGACCCACAAACAGAAGAAGATCGCGCCAAAAACAGACGCGTCGAGGTGCGAATTGTGGGAATGTAACGTTTATTTTGACGACTTAAAAAACATAAAAAGCCATAAAATATTGACAATCAATATTTTATGGCTTTTTTAATTACTAATTATTGCTAAAAATCAAACTAGATTACTAACCTTATTCGTGACACGTAATATTTTTTTAATCTTTGACGCATCCAGATAAAACGCTGCAAAACGTTGTGCATGATCGGACACAAGTTGTAAATGTGTCAATTCGCCCATACTATCTATGCAGCGGCGAATCTGCTTCACAAACGAATGTGTGTCGGTCACGATGGCGTATATTTCATTGTCGATGATATGCGTAGGATCGTCGATAGTGGTACAAAGCACCATATCGCCATTATTAAATGTAGGCCACATACTATCGCTGTTGATCATGAAAGCCATATAATCGCCCATAAGCCCAGGTACATGAAAACTCTCATGTGCCTCAATAGCCGTTTTGCCCCCAAAACCTTCTACATTCGTAAATAAGGTGGGCGCGTATTGTGTCTGATTTCTGCGTGTTGCCATCGGAATCTTATTGGATAAGATGATGAACGAATAAAAGTAAGTATTCTTGAAATTGGAAATCCAAAACGAGCGTTTCGGGAATTATTTTTGGCTTTACTAAAAAAAAATTAGCGTCTAGTAACGAATAGATTCTAGACGCTAATTTTGAACATCAACACAACTTATTGATAAACAATAAATTACATATTTGTTATCTTCTTTATTACTTTAAAAAGTTGAGTATGTTCATCCACTTCAATTTCGAACGGATCGTGTTCGAGGTTGTTAGCAGAAATTAATTTCAACTTAGAAATGCGCGTTTTTTTCACATTATAGATACGTTGCACATACTTAATCCAAAGGCTTCCGCTATGTTTTACGGCATAAATTTCGTTATCTTTAATATCGACACCTTCTATTTTCTTACATATAACCATATCTCCGTTATGAATAATCGGTATCATACTGCTTCCATTGATTGGGAACGCTACGAAATCGCCACCTGCCATACCTGGAATTGCAAAAAATTCATTGTCCTCTCGGCCAAAACCTTCTGAACCAGTCGTAGAGCCTGCAAAGGCCTGAGTAGTTGTAAATAGAATGTTAGACCTCAATGAACCTTGCTCTACAAACGTATCTGGCTCTGGCAAATCGAATCCAAATGGTGTGCCTTTTCCTTCGAGCATATACTTTTCGTTCACGTTATATTGCACACACAAGGTTTTGATGTGGTGATAATCAATCACACGCTTGTCGTTAGCATTCAAAAATGCACGAACGATGTGTCCATACTGACGATTGCCCAATATTTTCTCTGCAAAGTCCCCCATTCCGCGGCCATCACGATCGTTTAGTACGATCAAACCACGGTCTTGCAAGAGTTGAAACACCTTTATAAAGCGCTCATTAAGCTTTATTCGATCTTGCTGAATCATGTTTGTAAATCTTTTTTATGTAAAATAAATAGTTTTTTTATAGTGGTACAAAGATAAATTAAATGTTTTTAAAAAACAAATGTTTTTAAAAAAAATATTTAAAAACATAAGATATTTGTTTTTATTAAAACATTATTTTGTATTTTATTTTACATGTATTTTAACTATAAAATTTATAATAAATTGATAATCAATTATTTAAAAAATATTTTAACTACAAAAAATATTTATTCATCTTTTTAAATAAAAATAATTTATTTTAAATAAAATATATAAACACAAATAATATAAAATACTTAAAATGTTAAAAATAACAAATCGTACGATTTAAAACAAAAAAGGCTTACTATACAATCTATGGTATAGTAAGCCTTTCGCTTGATAATTCGTAACTACTTGCCACATTGAAGGATTAGGATAATTCTCCTTTTCTTTGGTTGGATTCTCCATTACAATAAGCAATGGACAAAAGGCAATTTCAAAACATAGCATTATCTTCATGCTAAAATCTAAATTTTGCTAATTGCTAATTGTCTATTTGAAACGAGTAATTAGCAAAAACTATGAAAATTCAACTCACTTAATACCTAATTTTTACGATTTTTCTTAGTTATTTACTGTTATTCCTTATTGGCCAATTGTCCGCAAGCAGCATCTATATCACGACCGCGACTACGGCGAACGGTAACGACCACATCTTTTTTACTCAAATAATCTGCAAATCGAGATATATTTTCTTCGGCGGATTTCAAAAACGGCGCGTTGTCAATCGGATTATATTCGATGATATTGACGCGCACCGGGAAGTTTTTCTTACACAATTTCACCAAATCTGCTGCATCTTCAAGACTATCGTTGAAATTCTGAAATGCGATGTATTCATAACTCACTCGGTTGCCAGTTTTGCGATAAAAATACGTGAGCGCGGCCATCAACTCATCTAAATTATTGCTTTCATTGATGGGCATAATTTCGTTTCGCTTCGTATCGTCCGCAGCATGCAACGAAAGCGCAAGGTTAACTTTCGAGTTGTCGTCCGCCAATTTACGAATCATCTTGGCAATACCTGCCGTACTAATCGTGATGCGTTTTGGCGACATATTGAGTCCATCGGGCGCGATGATGCGCTCTATGCTCTCAATCATACTCGAATATGCAAGCAACGGCTCGCCCATACCCATATATACGATATTGGTCAGTCCGTGTCCGAAATGCTCTATGGCTTGTTGGTTTACGAGCCAAACTTGGTCAAAAATCTCTGCAGCATCGAGGTTGCGTAATCGTTTCATGCGGCCAGTGGCGCAAAAACTACACGTGAGGCTACAACCGACTTGCGACGACACACAAACCGTAAACCGATTGTCGTGTGGCACAGGTATCAATACACTTTCTATCAAATGCCCATCGTGCAGTCTGAAGCGTGTTTTCATAGTTCCATCACCACTTTTTTGCACTTTATCAATCCGTATATGATTGATCACAAAATTCTCGCCGAGGTACTGACGAAGGGTTTTGGAGAGGTTGGTCATGGCTTCAAAGTCATGCGCACCTTTTTGCCAAAGCCATTCGTAGATTTGCTTTGCCCGAAATTTAGGCTCGCCAGCCGCCAGCGCCACACCTTCCAAATCAGCTTTGCTGAGTGCACGTATATCTTTTTTTTCTATTGTCGTTTCCATCATATTTTGCTACAAAAACAGTACGTGAATCGTAGTGTTTATTTATTTTTTAATGCCAAGATCAAAGGCTCTTGACTTTAAATGATTCAATAAAATATTGAAAATCAATTATTTATACATCTATTACTCCAATTAAAAAAAATAAATTTTTATTATTACTTTAATTTTCTTAATTTCTTAATTCTTTTAATTTAAACAAGCGATACCTTATAGCGGCTTTTGCCGAATTTAGTACCGTTAAAAACGGCGGTTTTACGGAGTTCTGTCTGTTCGACTTCGGGCAATTTTACGAAATCGGAACACTCTATGGAGCAACAACTATCGTAAGTCGTTTCGCAGCTTTTGCATTGTATAAATAAGATGTGGCAAGCGTCGTTTTTGCAATTTTTATGCACATCGCATGGCTTATGACATTGATGACAATTGGCCACCACGTCTTCGCTAATACGCTCGCCAAGGCGTTCGTCGAATACAAAATTGACACCTTTAAATTTATTTTGCTCGCCTTGTTCATTGACCGTTTGAGCATATTTGATAATGCCACCATCGAGTTGAAACACGTTTTCGAAGCCTTTGTGCTTGAAATATGCACTTGCTTTTTCGCAACGAATACCACCAGTACAATACATAACAAGGTTTTTGTCTTCATTGCCACGCAACATATCTTCTATAATCGGCAACGAATCGCGAAAAGTTTCTACATCGGGGCGAATTGCGCCTTCAAAATAACCAACTTCGCTTTCGTAATGGTTGCGCATATCCACGAGGATTGTGTTCGGATTGTCCGTCAAGGCATTGAAAGCAACAGCGTCCAGATGAGTGCCACTATTTGTGACATCAAAAGTATCGTCATGAAGGCCGTCTGCTACTATTTTATCCTTTATTTTTATGGCGAGCTTAAAAAAAGATTTACCGTCGTCGTCCACCGCAATATTGAGGCGCACGTCTTTCAAAAAATCTATACTATTGATAGCCGTTTTGAACTGTTCAAAATTACTTTCGGGTACCGAAATCTGTCCGTTTATGCCTTCTTTTGCAACATAAATGCGGCCAAAAACACTAAGTTTCGACCAGTCACGAAAGAAATTATCTCGAAACTGATTGACATCGAATATGTGGTGATATTTATAAAAGGAGAGTGTAATCCGTTTTTCGTCACTCTCTTGAAGGCGACGTTTTAGTTCTTCGCCATTCACGCGGTTGTGCAATAATGCCATTGTTCCTTAATGCTTGCGCCACTTGCAATGTGGCCGTTTAAAGAT
>JAYUJV010000411.1:0-2412 GCA_043764975.1 Saprospirales bacterium | reverse complement strand
AATTCATTGATAATTAGTTATTTATATATTTTATTAACATTTAATTATTAATTATCAACAAGTTGTGAATTGTTAAAATTTTAATATGTGCCTATTTTTTTATTTCAATTAATGTATATATCTTTATAAAAATTATTTTTTTCTCACAGATTTTTTTTATAATTGTTTTTCTCTCACAGATTTCACTTATAAGCGTTTTACAAATTAAGGTCTGTGTAAATCTGTGAAATCTGTGAGCCACTTTTATTCTGTGAGCCACTTTTATTAACATTCAAAACCAAATCAACATGAAACGGAATACCTTATTACTCGCTTTTGCATTGTTTGTTTGCAATGCTATTTTTGCCCAACAAGTAGGCACTTATTATCCAGCACGAACTGGCGGATTTTGGTCGATTGGCCTCAATGCAGGTACGGCGTATCAATCAAGTGATATTTGCGCCAAAAGTGGCGGTTGGGGACTTGGATTGACGGTTGCCAAAAATGCTTTTTATCGCCCAGGCGCAGTATTCTCTTTCGATTGGAGAGGACGATTGTTATATGACGAAAGTTATGGCGACGATACGAAACGCTCGTACGGCATCAAATACAACACTGCTGCGAATGGCACAAATTATTTTGGATTGAATTATACAAAATCGCCAGGTTACATATATGCCAATTACCGAACACGAATGTTAGAACTCGGTTTTGAAGGCGTTTTGACCTTCAATCGCTTGCGCGAACGTACTGGTGTTGTGGCTTCTATATTCGGAGGTGTCGGCGTTGATTGGTATTCGGTTTATACCGATCAATCAACTTATGGTTTAAAATATGACTACAAAGCGATAGATTCTACGCTCAGTACTTCTGGGATTCGTGCTTTGCTCAATGCAACTCGTGATGGCGGCTATGAAACTGCAGCCGACGGTAATAGCAGTGGTCTTGGTAGCTTTCGGATTATGCCGAGTTTGGGTTTTGAATTGGGTTATCAATTTGCGCCACGTTTTTATGCGGGCATTTCGCACAAGACCACTTTTAGCCGCACAAACACACTCGATGGCTACCAATGGGACAACACCAATAACGTCACGGCTGGCAACGATTGGGCGCATTACACGAGTTTACAATTGGTTTGGGAGCTTGGTAATCGTGAAAGAAAACGCGAAGATCCACCTCAAGTGACGATTACAGTGCCGAATGTGTCACCTTATACTAGCGAAAAACCATTTACGTTGGTTGCGGCTGACATCTCGAATGTAAGACAAAAATCGCAAGTAAAATTGATTGTGAATGGTCGTGCAAGGGATTTTAATTTCAATAATCCTAAATTTTATCAAGACATTGAGCTTCAAAATGGTAGAAATACCATTGAGGTCATGGCTGAAAATTCGGCTGGCAAAGACTCAAAAACGGTTATTATTTTCTATAATCCAAGTGTAGGTCAGTCGAACAATCCACCTGTATTGAACTCGAACAGTCCAGAAGTGCGCATCAATTATCCGAATGAAACGCCAGCGCGTACGTCCGAATATACTTATAATGTGTTTGCTACGACTAAATACGTGTATCGTAAAGAAGATGTTTCATTGACCGTAAATGGTCAATATGTTGATTTTAATTACAAAAACAATGAAGTTACAAGTAGCATTTCATTAAAAAATGGAAACAATGATGTGCGAGTAGATGTCAGGAATAACATCGGTGCTACTTACGATGCGGCAGTTATTATTGTTGAAAAAACAAATACGCCAAACAATACGACACCAACGATTCCATCGCGTACGCCAGCTACGCCGCCGATGGTGCAAATTACGTCACCTGAAAACAATTCAAAAAGTGTTGAAAACACAGTTCGAGTTACAGCCATGACGACCAACGTAAATCGTGCGACTGACGTAAGTGTTTCGGTAAATGGTAGCCGCCAAAACGATGTCAATTTTGATAGCAGAAGCGGTCAAGTGACTTTCAATGCGCCATTGACATCCGCCTCGAATACGATTGTGGTTTCGGTGCAAAATACCGATGGCAAAGCGAAAAATCAAATTACGGTTACGTATCTTGCACCACTTGAACCGAAAGCGATGCGCCCCAAAGTAAATATTTTGACGCCAAGTCAAGCTGCAATTTTCAGCAATCGTTTTTGTAGCCTTACGGCAAAAGTGCAAAATGTATATAATAAAAGCGATGTAATGGTATTGTTAAATGGCAATCCGATTTCAGATTTTAATTTTGGCGGAAGCCAACAAGTCAATTGCGACGTTTCGCTCAATGAAGGTAACAATACGATTTTGGTACGCGGCACGAACTCCGTTGGCTCGGACGAAGAAAGTATCGTGGTGCGTTATCAACGCGAATTGCGTCCGCCGAGTGTCCAAATTACATCGCCGACAAGTGATATTACGACTGAACTCTCGAATTATGCGGTGCGCG
>JAYUJV010000410.1:0-2421 GCA_043764975.1 Saprospirales bacterium | reverse complement strand
AATACCTCTACGCAAATGTAGCGAATCTGATGGATTCGGCTCAATGTTGCAAAACATAAAACGCTGTCAAGTACAAAACTTGACAGCGTTTTTGATTTTGGCAATTTAAAGCTATTTACTTTCGGCTTGCAACGCTTCCCAATATTCTAATCCGCGACGTGTGTGTGGTATGCAGATAGAACCACCCACGAGGTTGGCGATGGCAAAAATCTCGAACAATTCGTCGTTGTTCATACCCAACTCGTTACATTTGCCGAGGTGATATTTGATACAATCGTCGCAACGCAACACCATAGATGCTACGAGTCCAAGCATTTCTTTTGTCTTGCCATCTATCGCGCCATCTTGATAAGTTTGGCCGTCCAAGCTCCAAAATCTTTTGATTACTTTGTTGTCGTGTGCCAAGATTTTGTCATTCATCTTTTCACGATACTCATTGAATTCGTTTACTACGTTCATCGGTTTATGTTTTAATTTTGACCCAACCCAACCCTCCCAAAAGGAGGGACTTACTAATTTGATGTCAAACTTTTAAGTAATATTATTTTTAATTATTTTATAAATAATTGATAATCAATATGTTATTTATGAATTTACGAAATACATATCAATCATGCCTTTGTTTTTGGCTTCGACTTTACCTCTATATTCGCACGTAAAATTATCTTTTACCAAGGCATAAGTGGTTTCACTGATGTTGATTTTGTTGGCTTCTGAATGTTGTTCCATACGAGCAGCGGTGTTTACGGTGTCGCCCCAAATGTCGTAAGCATATTTTTTTACGCCTACAATACCAGCTACCACAGTGCCGCTATTGATACCAATCCTGACTTGGAATTTGTTACGGTTGTTTTCCATAAATACCACAATGTCTTTGGCTGCATTCACGACGCGTTGGGCATGATCGGCAGTATCGTGAGGCAAACCACAAACGGCCAAATATGCATCGCCGATGGTTTTTATTTTTTCTAAACCATGCTTTTCCATAATGTCATCGAACGCCGTAAAGTTGCGATGAATTTCGGCTACCAATTCGGTTGGCGATAGCTGCTCGCTGATGCCAGTGAAATTGACAAAATCCGTAAACAAAACCGTTACGTTGTTAAATTGCTTCGCGACGGCACCACCAGTTTGTTTCAATTCTTCGGCTACTTCGGCAGGCAAAATGTTTAAAAGCAAGGTTTCGCTACGTTGTTGCGCTTTTTTTACGGTATTTCGCTGTTTGATTACGATACCCAAAAACACCAACACGCCCAACAAACCAGCCAAGATAAAGTTACGAATATTTTGTTGTCGTTTTATTTCTTCAGCGGCAAGCACTTCATTTTGAGCTTGTTTTTTATCAAATTCATATTGCATCGTGGTTTGCGTCAATTTTTTACTATTGTCTTCATTGAGCAAACTATCGCTATATAATGTATATAGTTTATGATTCAGATAAGCGGATTTCCAATTGCCGTCAATACTATCCAATTTAGACAAACCTTGATAAAAATTTCTGATACCATTTTTTGCCCCAATTGTTTTGGATATAAAAAGGCCTTCCGAGAATTGTGTTTTAGCTTCGGTATATTTTTTTAGTTTTACATTCATAAAACCAAGACTATTATAACATTCAACAATATTTTGCTTATCTCCGATTTCTTTATTTATCTTCAATGCAGCTAAATAATTTTGCGACGCAGCTTTAAAATTACCTTGTTTTTCAAGGATTACACCAGCATTAAGATTACAGTTTGCAATACCACGTATATTACCAATTTCTTCAAATATTTTGAGCGCCTTCGAGTAATTTTTTAAACCATCTGTATCGTTTCCTTGATTTACGTAAGCAATTCCGACATTAGAGTACCCAATGGCAACACCTTGTTTATCGCCAATTTCTTCACATATTTTTAAGGCAGCTAAATAACTTTTTAAAGAATGGGGTGCATCATTTTGCTTTTCATAAAGTATGCCTAACGAATTATGACAATTTGCGACACCTTTTTTATCCCCAATTTCCTCTCGTATTTTAAGCGATGACAATTGGTTTTTCAAGGCATCAAGATAATTGCCTTTATACATCTCAACTTGCCCGATATTGGCATAACAAGCCGCAGTTCCTTTTTTATCGCCACTTTCTTCTCGTATTTTTAAAGCAATCGAAAAATGATTCAAAGCGTCCGTATAATCGCCTTTAAGCATATTGATTACGCCAATATTATTGTAATATTTAGCAATCCCTTTTTTATAATCAATTTTTTCGGCGATTGGTAGCACAAGGCTTGCATATTGTTTTGCTTGTTCAAAATTGCCTGTGTTCGCCAATTCAAAAGTTAAAGTATTGAGCGTATTTATTTGCGTGGTGTCATTTTGAGAACTCGTGCGTTTGTTATCGTATTGCTTCAAATCCGCTTGAAGCGAATCAATCAAGGCTTG
>JAYUJV010000409.1:0-21586 GCA_043764975.1 Saprospirales bacterium | reverse complement strand
GCTACGAAATCGCGCGTCAATTTCTTGGTTGCGGCGCTACGGTTTACATCAGCTCTCGAAAACAAGAACGTTTAGATGCAGCACTTTTGACCTTGTCTACCTTTGGCACTTGCTATGCACTCGCAACCGATATACGCGAGCCAGAACAAATAGAAACGCTGGCAAACTACATCAAAACAACAAGCGGACGCTTAGATATTTTGATCAACAATGCAGGCGGTCAATTCCCTTCGCCAGCCGAAAGCATCAGCACAAAAGGTTGGCAATCCGTGATAAACAACAACCTGAATGGTACATTTTATATGACCCAAATCATGGCCAATCATTTCTTTTTGCCACAAACCGAAGGCAATGTGGTTACGATTGTGGTCAATAATTTTCGGGGTTTTCCAGGCATGGCGCATACTGGTGCAGCGCGCGCTGGCATCCAAAACTTCATGATGTCGCTAGCCATCGAGTGGATGAGTAGAGGTGTACGCCTCAATTGTGTTGCACCTGGCGTGATTCAATCCAGCGGACTCGACAATTATCCACCCGAACTTTTGCTTGGTGTCAGCGAAAAATTACCTAGCAAACGCCTTGGCACAGTGGCCGAAGTCGCTTATGCAACCTTGTTTTTGGCAAGTCCGCTATCGAGTTACACAACTGGCGAAACCATTTTCGTAGATGGTGGTCAGCGCCTTTGGGGCGATATTTGGGAAATCGAATAAGGTAAGTAGCTCATTAGCAATTTTGAAGAATTTAGCATAAATTTTCGTTTCTCTAATTTAATTTTCCGTTAGAATAAGTAATTAACAATAGGCAATTTAAAATCCAAGTATTACATTCATACTGAAATCTAAATTTTGCTAATTGTATATTGCCTATTTTAAACGAGTATTAGCAAAACTATGAAAATTCAAATTACTCAATAATACCTAAATTTTAAAAAATTAAAGCAAAATTGCTAATAAAAAAAGTAAGAACAGGAAACCAGAAGGTGCAATTAATGCGTCTAGTGAATTGACTAATGCTGTTTTACCTTGGTTGATTTCATAAACTTCTGCTTTTTGCACCTCGGCCAAATCCAATGCTATCGAGTCGGATTCAAAGACCTTTAGTACCGTTTGGTCAGGAATATGTAGCAAAATACAGTTTTTTAGTTTACGATTTCCAAATTTATTTTCTCTTTTCAAAAAAACAACTTCTTTTTCATACAGTTTATTGACGTTGCCATAAATCGCATAATTTTTCAGTACTGGTGCTTCTATTTTCCAAACCGCATCGTAATTGCTATCGTCTATGATATAAAACTCTTGATCAGGGTTGTCTAATTTCTGAATTTTGTACTGCGAAAGTTCGTGTTTGTCATATACTTTGCACGACGATGCAAGGCAAAGCACAAAACACATCAAGAGTAAATAGATAAATAGTGGTTTTTTCATTTTCATTTTTTGTTTTAAGATATAAAAGTAAGTCTAAAAAATAAGTATTGCAACTATTTTGAAGAAATAACCCCTAAAAAATTTCGTTCATAAATAAAATTGAATTTTGGTACAAAAAATTGTGGTAAAATGAAATTTTAAATTTACTAAAAAAAAGACTTCTTTATTTTTCAATGAACTATTTTTATAAAATCATTGTTCATTTTCTGACTATATCATTGATTATCAATTGCTTAAAAATAGTTCCGTGTAGCCTAGCAATTCAAAAAATGATATTATTTATGTATCTTTGCATTTCAAAACAATAAAAAACAAATAAAACGAAAAACATTTGATAACTCAACAGCATACCCTTAGCGCAGCATTTACCCTCCACGGTATTGGTTTACACACAGGCGCGCAAGTTACCCTGACAGTATCGCCTGCCAATGCAAATCACGGCATTAAATTTAGACGAATTGACATCGAAGGCAATCCTATTTTGGCTGCCGATGCTACCAAAGTCAGCACTACCGTTAGAAGTACTGTATTGCAGGTCGGAGAAGTATCTATCAGTACAGTCGAACACTTGCTCTCGTCACTTTCCGCTTTCCAGATAGACAATGTACTCATCGACATCAATGGACCCGAAGTACCAATCCTTGATGGTAGCGCAAAGCCTTATGTGGAGTCTATCAAGGCTGTTGGTATAGTTGGGCAAGATGTCGCGCGTGAATATTTTGAGATTTTATCTCCTATTCATTTTAAAGATGAAGTGTCAGGTGCGGAGTATTTCGCTACACCTGCCGATATGTATTCGTTGAGTACAATGATTGATTTTAATGACTCAATCGTAGGCCAACAAACGGCTTCTTTGAATGATTTATCCGATTACGAGGCAGCTATTGCACCCGCTCGCACGTTTGTATTTGTACGTGAATTGGAGGTATTAGCGAAAGCAGGGCTCATAAAAGGTGGTGACATAGACAATGCAGTCGTGATTGCAGATAGTCAATATTCGCAAACGGAGTTGGACGAGTTGGCTAAGTTATTAGGAAAATCATCGCTCGTGGTCGAAAAAGAAGGCGTATTGAATAACACTAATTTACGTTTTCCAAACGAACCAGCTCGACATAAATTATTGGATTTAATCGGCGATTTGGCCTTGGTTGGCAAGCCTATAAAAGGAAAAATAATCGCTACTAAACCAGGTCATACAGGCAATGTTGCTTTCGCAAAACATTTAAAAACTGTTTTTACAGAGCAAAAGAAGTTGCAAGGTGTACCAATATATGACCCAAGTACTCCACCATTATATGATGTGGTAGAAATCAGTAAACGGCTTCCCCATCGCTATCCTTTTTTGTTGCTTGATAAAATATTATCATTAGATGAAACAAAAGTGGTGGGCTTGAAAAATATTACATTCAATGAAGCGTTCTTTCAAGGACACTTCCCAGGAAACCCTGTGATGCCAGGTGTGCTTCAAATCGAAGCCATGGCGCAATGTGGAGGAATCCTGGCATTGAGTACTGTGCCAGATCCGCACAATTGGGATACTTATTTCTTGAAAATAGACAATGCTAAATTTAAACAAAAAGTAGTTCCTGGCGATACGGTAATTTTTAAAACAAGTCTGTTAGACCCTATTCGCAGAGGAATTGTACACATGCAAGGCGAGGCTTACGTCAATTCTAAGTTGGTGTCAGAAGCCGAATTAACAGCTCAAATAGTCAGAAGAAAAATAGATGAATAAACATTCTTTTAGCGTAGTGCATCCAGATGCAAAAATTGCGCACTCAGTCGAGATTAGTCCATTCGTGACGGTTGCCAAAGACGTAGTCATTGGAGAAGGTACTTGGATTGGCCCTGGCGCGCACATCATGGATGGCGCTCGAATTGGTAAAAATTGCAAAATTTTTCCAGGCGCAATCATTAGCGCAGAACCTCAAGACCTCAAGTATCGTGGCGAAAATACGACACTCGAAATCGGCGACAACACCATTATACGCGAGTATTGTACCCTCAATAAAGGTACAATTGCTGCCGCACGCACTGTAATAGGCAGCAATTGCCTACTTATGGCTTATGTACACGTGGCGCACGATTGCTTTATAGGCAACAATTGTATATTAGCCAATAATGTCAATTTGGCAGGTCACATCGAGATAGAGGATTATGCTATCGTGGGTGGATTGGCGGCTGTGCATCAATTCGTCAAAATCGGCGCACACGCCTTTATCGGTGGCGGAACCTTGGTTACGAAAGATGTACCGCCTTATGCAAAAGCATCGCGCGAACCCATTTCTTATGTAGGTGTGAACAGCACTGGTTTGAAACGTAGAGGTTTTACAGACCAACAAATCACCAATATTCAAAATATATACAGGAATCTTTTTGTAAAAGGCTATAATTTTAAAACAGCACTGGAGGTAATTGAAAAAAACAATCCTGAAAGCGCTGAAAAAGATGAAATCATGCACTTTATCCGTCGTTCCGAGCGCGGCTTGATGCGTGGATTCCGTAGTGTAACAGCAACTAAAATAGAACAAAAAGAAGCACCTAAAGCGTATGCAAGTACAGTTGAGTAACATCAGCAAACGCTATATGTCTGACTGGATTTTTAGGGACATTAGCCTTGATTTAGCACCAAATACTGCTTATGCCATCTTGGGCCCCAATGGCTCAGGCAAGTCCACACTCATGAAAATATTGAGCGGACACCTTACGCCTACCAAAGGTAATATTCGATTTTCGGCAACCGATATTGCGATAGACATAGACCAAGTGTATCGCAATATCAGTTATGCTGCGCCTTATATAGAGTTGATAGAAGAACTCTCGCTCATCGAAACCATCAATTTTTATCAAAAATTCGCACCTTTCTACCCTACTGTCAATGCAGATATAATCATCAATCTTTTGGGTTTTGATAAAGCCAAACATAAATTGGTGCGGCATTTTTCGTCAGGTATGAAACAGCGTCTAAAACTAGTGTTGGCAATTTGCTCCGACACTACCCTATTGCTACTCGATGAGCCTACTACGAACCTCGATAAACAAGGCGAAGCCTGGTATCGTGATTTGCTCAATACTTATGGCAAAAACAGAACGGTCGTGATTGCAACCAATGTAGAAGAAGATTATGCTTTTTTCTGTTCTCAAAGTATTCAGATTTTAGATTATAAATTAAAAAAATAAGTTCTAATCCAAAATTGTCAGTTAGTCATTTTTGTCGATTAATAATTGATAATCAAAACTATATACAATTTTTAAATACAATTTATTTTGTTAAAATATTTATGAAAAAGCGTAAATACAAGTAAAATACTTGTATTTACGCTTTTTTTATGTCAATTACCTTTCAATTATTTTTCCTTAAAAACGTTTATGAATTGTTTTTATGGATATTTTAGCTTGAAATATTCATAAATCGTATATCTTTACATGAGGGTAATAAATCATTTTTTCAATAAAAAATGATTTTCATAATACAGAAAACGAACACAATTTATGAAAGACAAACCGCTATTGACCATCAAAGAATGGAATAAAGATGATCGTCCGCGTGAAAAATTGTTAAACAAAGGTAAAGAAGCATTGAGTGACGCTGAATTGCTGGCGATTCTTATTGGCTCAGGTACACGAAAATATACGGCTGTGGACATTGCCAAATTGATACTCGAATCCACAGGCAACAACCTGAACGAACTCGGAAAACGCAGCGTAAAAGATTTGACAAAAGAAAAAGGAATTGGCGAAGCACGCGCCATTACCATTACTGCCGCACTCGAACTCGGTCGCCGCAGACAAGCTGCGCAACCCATCGAACGCCCACAAATAACCAGTAGTGCTGATGCTTACAACATTCTTTCTCCTATATTGGCAGATTTACCTCACGAGGAGTTTTGGGTCTTATACCTCAATAGAGCCAATCGCGTGGTAGCCAAAGACCGTATCAGTAGTGGCGGTATTGCTGGCACGGTCGTGGATATACGCATGGTGTTCAAGCGCGCACTCGAAGAATTGGCAACTTCTATCATCTTGGCGCACAATCATCCTTCGGGCAATCGCACGCCAAGCCAAGCAGATTTAGAACTTACCAAAAACATAAAATCCGCAGGCGGATTTTTAGAAATAGCCGTTTTGGACCATATAATCGTTTCAGGCACAACGTTTTATAGTTTTATGGACGAAGGTGTGATGTGAATTATACTCAATATATACCAAAAAAGCCACGTCAAATCGAGTTTAACGTGGCTTTTATATGCAATTATTTATTTGAAATAAAAATCAATGCTCTTCAAAATCTTAATTTCGAGTCAATTTTACTGGCAAACAAATAACTGGTTTACAACAGTTTTTGCCTGCGACCAACTCAACTGGGCAACATTGTCCTATTGCACAACCACCAATATTGTTTGAAGTATAAGTATAAACGCCTATGGCTTTGGCTACGTAACTAGTGGCTGTTGCACCTGCTATGTTTACGCCATTCAATTGCCATTGAATATTCGTTAAGCCTGTATTTGATGCTTCTAATTTATAGGTATCACCCGGGCAAAAATCATAAATTATATTTTTAGTACCTATTGATAAATCATAACTCAATATTTTTGTACAAAAGTTGTCCGTAATCGTAACCGTATAAGTACCCGCACTCAAACCTGATAAATCTTCAGTAGTTGCACCATTTGACCAAATAAAGATAGTTGCACTTTTTGCACCAATAACGGTCAAATTGATTGCTCCATCATTATTGATACACGAAGGTTGCGTAACACTTACTGTTGGAGCAGTTGGAGCGTTCGGTGCTGCATCAATTTTCATTGATGTCGCCATAGATTCACATCCTGCTGTATTTTTTACTTTCACTAAATACGTTCCTGCTGCTAAAGCGTTGCTTGAAGCCGATGTTCCGTAACTTACGCCATTGTCAAAACTATAAGTGACACCCGATGTCGGTGCTGAAACCGTGATAATTCCTGTTGCCAAAGTACAAGTCGGCTGCGTAGCTGTGGCAGTTGGAGCAGTTGGAGCGTTCGGGGCTGCATCAATTTTCATTGATGTCGCCACAGATTCACATCCTGCTGTATTTTTTACTTTGACTAAATACGTTCCTGCTGCTAAAGCGTTGCTTGAAGCCGATGTTCCGTAAGTGACGCCATTGTCAAAACTATAAGTGACACCCGATGTCGGTGCTGAAACCGTGATAATTCCTGTTGCCAAAGTACAAGTCGGCTGCGTAGCCGTGGCAGTTGGAGCAGTTGGAGCGTTCGGTGCGACATTAATCGTTACCGATGTTGCCGCTGATTCACATCCTGCTGTATTTTTTACTTTCACTAAATACGTTCCTGCTGCTAATGCCGTACTTGATGCCGATGTTCCGTAAGTTACGCCATTGTCAAAACTATACATTACGCCCGATGTCGGTGCTGAAACCGTGATAATTCCTGTTGCCAAAGTACAAGTTGGCTGCGTAGCCGTCGCGGTTGGAGCAGTTGGCGAGTTCGGTGCGACATCAATCTTGATTGATGTCGCCACAGATTCACATCCTGCCGTATTTTTTACTTTCACTAAATACGTTCCTGATGCTAAAGCGTTGCTTGAAGCCGATGTTCCGTAAGTTACGCCATTGTCAAAACTATAAGTGACACCCGATGTCGGTGCTGAAACCGTGATAATTCCTGTTGCCAAAGTACAAGTCGGTTGTGTAGCCGTGGCAGTTGGAGCAGTTGGCGAGTTCGGGGCTGCATCAATCTTGATTGATGTCGCCATAGATTCACATCCTGCTGTATTTTTTACTTTGACTAAATACGTTCCTGCTGCTAAAGCCGTACTTGATGCCGATGTTCCGTAAGTGACACCATTGTCAAAACTATACGTTACGCCCGATGTCGGTGCTGAAACCGTGATAATTCCTGTTGCCAAAGTACAAGTCGGCTGCGTAGCCGTCGCTGTTGGAGCAGTTGGCGAGTTCGGTGCGACATTAATCGTTACCGATGTTGCCGCTGATTCACATCCCGCTGTATTTTTTACTTTGACTAAATATGTTCCTGCTGATAATGCAGTGCTTGAAGCCGATGTTCCGTAAGTGACGCCATTGTCAAAACTATACATTACGCCCGATGTCGGTGCTGAAACCGTGATAATTCCTGTTGCCAAAGTACAAGTCGGTTGCGTAGCTGTGGCAGTTGGAGCAGTTGGCGAGTTCGGTGCTGCATCAATCTTGATTGATGTCGCCACAGATTCACATCCTGCTGTATTTTTTACTTTGACTAAATATGTTCCTGCTGATAATGCAGTGCTTGATGCCGATGTTCCGTAAGTTACGCCATTGTCAAAACTATACGTTACGTCCGAAATTGGGTCTAAAACCGTGATGACACCTGTTGCCAAAACACAAGTTGGCTGCGTAGCCGCGGCTGTTGGGGCGGCTGGTGTACTCGGTGCGACATTAATCGTTACCGATGTTGCCGCTGATTCACATCCTGCTGCAGCTTTTACTAAATACGTTCCCGCTAATAATGCAGTGCTTGAGGCTGCTAGTCCATAAGTGACGCCATTGTCAAAACTATACATTACGTCTGGAATTGAGTCTAAAATCGCGATAATACCTGTTGACAAAGCACAAGTTGGTTGCGTAACACTTGTCGTTGGGGCAACTGGCGAAGTCGGTGCTGGGTCAATATCTACTGATGAAGCCTTTGATTCACATCCTGCTGTATTTTTTACTTTAACTAAATACGTTCCTGATGCTAAAGCCATGCTTGATTCTGACGTTCCGTAAGTTACACCATCGTCAAAACTGTACGTTACGTCCGAAATTGGGTCTAAAATCGTAATGATACCTGTTGCCAAAGTACAAGTCGGGTGTGTAACTGTGGTCGTTGGGGCGAATACGTTATTACAAGCACAATTCACTGCCGCAACAGTAATTATTGTATCCTTATAACAAAAATTACTTTGATTAAAAAGCCTTACAATATAAGCTCCACCTGTGTTCGGGATGTTAAATTGTATCAGTTCATTGTCAGTATAATCAGTATAATCAGTAGCAGTAGCATAAAGTGGCCCATTGTAGTTCGTTGCTCCAAGTGTACTGATGCCAAATTTAGAGGTATTGGTTGCGGATATTAAAGTTATTCTGCCATTGTTATTAGGTGTTACACCTGTACAAAATGGGCTCCTTTGGCTAAAAAGGGCAGTAGGTAATTGATTAACTGTTACAAATGCTGATTTTGAAAGCTGACAACTAGTGAATTTATCTGTTACCGTTAATTTATAATAAGTCGTGGCTGTTGGAGAAGCCATAGGTTGTGCAATCATCGAATTGCTCAAACCAACAGTTGGCGACCATTGATAAATATAATTACTGTTGGCTACCGGTCCAAATAGAACTGGACTTCCTTGGCAAGTAGATGTACTAAGTAAATCAAAAGCAACTGAATTAACTGTTACCGTTACTTGATCTTTTCTTGTACAGCCATCCTTTGTTATTGCAATCTGATAAACAGTTGTCCGGTTTGGCTTAACGTTAATAGTAGATGTATTTTTTAAACCTATAATACTACCTGCATCTCCTGAAACCACTGACCACAAGATTGTACCAATTAATCCCTCAACACCTATGTTGATTTGGTCACCTGCACAAATGACTCTGTCTGCACCAGCATTAACTATAATTGGCGGTGTTAGCTCAATACTGCCACTGATTACACATCCATTTTCAGTGCCTATTACTTTATAGGTTGTTATCGTTGTTGTATTGACCGTTACTGGATTATTAAATCCAATATTAGAAGGCACTGGTAACGACCATCTATATTCGGTTGAAGTTCCCGTAGCCTTTAATACAAAGCCTTGGGTGCAGTCAAAAGCACTTGCGGTGATGTTCAAGGTTGGTATAATGACCGTTGCCGTTACCATTTTCTGGGTAGTACAGCCCCCTGAAAAAGTACCTGTTACGGTATAAGTTGTCGTCGTGGCTGGACTGGCAATAGGATTAGCACAATTAGTACAGCTTAAATTAGTAGCAGGAGACCAAGCATAAGTTACGCCCGACATTGGGGCAGAATAACCAATAGAGGCCGACTTCCCTACACAAAACGTAACTGGATCAAGATCTGGTAAAATAGGGTTTGCTTTTGTGAAAGTAACACTTGCGTTCTTAATACAACCAGTATTTGCATTGCTTACAATAAGCGTATAGGCAATGGGCCCGTTATCTGATAAAGTTGCGATTGGCTGTGCAATGTTAGCATTGCTTAAACCCGTTGTGGGACTCCATGAATACGTCAAATTTGGAACACTTGGTGAGCCTAATTCTACTGTGGCACCGATACAATAATTTGCATTAGTACCTGCAAGTGCTTCTGAAACGGGATCAACGGTAACAATCGCTTTTGTTTTTGTGGTACAACCCGTTGCGTTGTCTTTCACCGTTACATAATACGTGGTGGTTTTTAAAGGTGCCACCGATGGATTAGAACTGGTAGAGATTATAGCTGGACTATTGTCAGTAGTCCAACTATATGACCAACCTACTGTATTTGTCTCTCCAATTCCAACAGGTACACCAGGACAAATTGCTGCATTGTGTGCCGTAAAAGCGGGCTGAGACACACCAGGCTGGCTTATTTTGATACTTTTACTACAAGATGGTTGTCCAGTAACTTTATGAATAGCTGAAACTGTATATTCAATAGGAGACGTTGATGAAGATTCTACCACGTTTCCTGTTGTTGTATTTAAATCCGTTGCTGGCGACCAAACTACATTATAATAAGTTGGATCTACATTAACGCTTAATTTAACCTTTGAAGTGGCCGTGGCAACAAGACAACCAGATGCTGATTCAGCCGTAATACCAGATGTGATGGGGCAGCCACTACAACCATACACCATTACATCATCAGTACAAGTAACGCCTTGCCATGTTACGGATAACCGGTAAGTGACCACGGCTGTGTCTGTGCCAACAGTATTGACAACGGGCATTGCGCAGTCGGTACAACTCAATGTATAACCGGTACCACCTGTTGTGCTGACTTCCGTCCATGCATATTTAACAGGCTGCCCGAAACCATCTAAGACTCCTTTGGCAAATTCGGGTGAACCAATTATACGAGGAACACAACCATCAAGCCCTGCATTGGCAGTTACTTGAAACACTTTTACAGTATCTATAAACTGACATCCCCCGCTATTATTATTGATGCTCAAAACATAGGCTATCGGATTCATAACTGGTGATAGAGCAGACCCCATAGCGGAAGTCGGCTGAGCAATATTGGCTTGTTGGCTTAAATAAAAACCAGGTGACCAATTATAAGTATAACCTGCTACTTGGGGCGTGCCCAATTTAACAGGTGCAGCATTAAAACAAACACCTCTGTCGGGGCCAGCAGGATTGGCCACTGGTATTTTCACTGCCGAAACTTCAATATCATCTGTGGTCGTACAAGTTGAGCCGTTTGAAGATGTAAAATTTAATTTCAATGTATAACCCTGTGAGCCACTTGTTACTATTGCCGTTGGATTAGCACAAGTAGTACAACTTAAACCAGTAGCAGGACTCCATAAATAGCTTACATTTGAACCAACCAAGGGAACCGAAAGACCAATTTTAACGCCATCCTGCCCTTGGCAAGCAGAAACAGAAACTGGACCAGCGTCAGCTTGAACAACAAAAACAGCCACATCCGCACGGGCTTTACAACCATTGGTTTCAATGATATCTACTACATAAGTCTGATTGCTGCTACCTGTAAAAGTAGGGTTTGATAC
Source organism: Saprospirales bacterium (assembly GCA_043764975.1). Lineage (GTDB taxonomy): Bacteria > Bacteroidota > Bacteroidia > Chitinophagales > Saprospiraceae > JAYUJV01. The sequence goes on along the minus strand of JAYUJV010000409.1, from coordinate 10,394 downwards.
GTTGGCGGCACTCAAGCCAGTGGCGGGTGTCCAAGTATAAGTAGCACCTGCTAAAGCCGTTTCACCTATGGCAGTGGCTCTTGCAGGACAAACGTAGTAAACGGGTTTCAGATTATTCATCGCCACGTCACTCGTAACGGTCACCGTTACATCGTTTGTTATAAGTGCCGTATTGGCGGAATTACAACTACGTGGAATAGCTATCCGGTGAAAAAGTGTTGTAGTGGTTAGGCTTTGAGGTTGATAGTTTGATTGAATGGCTCCTGGAATATCAATCCAAGTAGTACCACCATCCGTACTTTTTTGCCATTGATAAGTAGTAATAATATTCGATGTAGGTTTAAAAACAGAGCCCTCTATTATATAAACAGGCGGATTATTATAAGTAACATTTGTGCTAATTAGTTTATCAACGAAAGCATTTTGGCAAACGGTTTGTGTGGCAGGGCTAACTGTACCTCCGTTTGTGATGGGTGGGCATATTATCTTTAATAAGTAGCCACCATTGTTATTTTCACGATCATAAGTAGTACGAGGCTCTCCTTGAGTTACTATTGTAGTTCGCACTGCACTTCCATAAACATATAAATCACTTCCCTGCTGTATTAATTTAGAATTTACACCCCCTGTCAATCCTGTGCCATACAATAAAGTACCCGCTGGATTCAATCGAATGAGCATTGTGCCTTGGCTACCCAATATATGTTCACTCAAAAAAGCATCGCTGGTCAATGCAGCATTCCATACTGAATTACCGTTATAAGCAACTATATTATAATTACCAGCGGCATCTTTTACAACATCAGAAATAGAAACTATACTACGCGTTCCCATGACTAACTTATTATTTTTATCAATAATCGAAATTCCCGTGTTTTTATCCGTAACATCTGGGTCAATCGGATTTTTTACTGGAATGTCATTCGTGAATCCTCCACCTCCAATCACTAAATCGTCATCAATTAACTTGGCAAATTCGACATACATACCTATTCCACTCACATATTTGATTTGATTACTAGGGCTAAAAACTACCATAGCATGGTCTGTAAAACCATTACGAAAAGTATTGGTCTGGACGATGGCATCGGGAGTAAACAGAATAGGATTATTAGCCCCTTCAGCCATCAGCATAACCAAATCGCCATTACTGCGGTACTGAAACAAAGGTGTTGCTTGTTCGTATGGCCTAATAGTTCCATTGCTACCAAAGAGGCTACTATAGTTTACTGCCCCTGTATTTGTATTAAATTTAGAAACGAGTACTTTATTGGCAGCATTACCGAACGTTGTCTGGGCGGCATCGGGCGTAAAAGGTACACTAAAAGGGGTGCCGTCATTATCCTTTGGATAAGCAACCGCCACTTCATTACCAAAAACAGCAATGTCAGAAATAAATCCATTACCATTTATATAGTTTGCCATCAGCGGTACACCTGTGGGACTCAAACTCATAATCAAATTTCTCCCTGAACTTGCATATTGGCTGGCAGGTATGCCTGTCAGTGGAATAGTGGGGTCTGCAACTTTACCCGCCATGACCAAATTACCTCCGCTTGTAACTTTTAGAAAAGGAAAGCCCGTACCGAATGTAGCACGGTCATTGGGAATATGCCCTATATTGTTTGGAGTGGCTGGACTAGCATAAGGAAAACTAACATTATAGGCCGTTGATAAATCACTAAGGGCTACTTTGATGGCTCGTTGAGATAGCGTTTTACCATTATTATCTAAATCGCCAGTAACCAAATACGCATATTGCCCTGTTTCATCAATTAAGCTATATGGGAAGTGACTTTTACTTGACCCATATACCTGTGCAGAAGCTAATGACAAATCAGATAGATTGAGTTTTGCTACAAAGGGCTGGTATGATACTCCTGTTGCAGGTGCACTACCTGCCGTTATAGGGAAATCAGTAGAACTGGTTGTGCCTACAATACACAATGAATTACCTACTATTTTAATATCTTGCATGATATCTTTACCCGCACCACCTATGTAGTTTACGGCTAAGAGCGTGCCTGTTGGCGAATACTTACTAATAAATACATCCTGCGGTTGCTGAGAACGATTACTGGCAGGCAAAGGCGGAAAATAGCCCAAGGGGCCTGTCGTATTTGTAACGACATATACGTTTCCACTTGCGTCTATCAAATCTTTATTACCAAAATCATTGGTACTATTGCCAGTAAAAGTTCCCCACTGAGGCGTGGTTTGAGCAAATATTTCAGACGAAGTAAATAAACTCAACATTATGAAAATGGTGAGTAAAAAGAATCGATTGACTTTACGATGATAAAAATAAGTGACTAATAATTTCATATTGATTATTATTCTTGCTAAAAAGAAGCATAACATTAGTGATTTGAATAGTAAATGAGGATTTTTCATTTCAAAATAATTTTATGTTAAATAATAATACAATAATATATAAATTATATTAATAAAACATTCATTATTTTATATTTTTTGTGACATGGTATTAAATATTTATTTATAAATATCTAATACATATTATATTATAAAACAGTTATTTACAAAAAAAATAATTAGAAAAAAAATAACTTTTGCAACTTATTAAAAATATATTTTATTATAATTTTAGCAACAAAAAAAGGCTTTCGGAACAATTCCGAAAGCCTTTTTTTTAACAACATAATTAGAAAAATTAACCTATACTCGTTTCGCTTTTAGCGATATAATCCTTCAACCATTCGGTCGTAACAGATTTCGGACGCTCAAGTGGCAAGCCCAATGCACGTGACCAGCAAGTAGCAGCCAATACGCCCAATGCACGCGAAACACCAAATAAAACTGTATAATAACTATACTCTTTCATACCATAATGTACTAACAAAGCGCCAGAGTGCGCATCTACATTCGGCCAAGGATTTTTGATTTTGCCAAGACTACTCAAAATCGGTGGCACGACTTCAAAGATTTGCCATACTATATTCACGATGTCATCATCTTTGATATATGTTTTTGCAAATTCCATCTGCGCTGTGAAACGCGGATCTGGTTTACGGAGTACTGCGTGGCCATAACCTGGTACTACTTTTCCGCTGGCTAAAGTCTGACGCACGTATTCTGCTACTTGCCCATCGCTTGGCTTTGTAGTGCCAAGTTCTTTGGTCATTTTCAAAATCCATTTTATAACTTCCTGATTAGCAAGGCCATGCAATGGCCCAGCAAGTGAATTCATAGAACCTGCAAATGACAAATATGGATCCGAAAGCGTAGAACTAACCAAGTGCATGGTATGTGCCGAAGCATTACCGCCTTCGTGGTCAGCATGAATCATGAGATACAAACGCATGAGGTCTTGAAATTCGCCATTGTCGTAGCCGAGCATGTGCGCAAAATTTGCACCCCAATCCAAGCCATCATTTGGTGCAATATGCACGCCATTATGAAACGAACGACGATATATATATGCCGCCAACTGCGGCAAACAAGCAATAAGATTCATGGTATCTTCGTATGTAGCGTCCCAATATTCGCTCTTTGGCATGCCCTCGTCATAGCGTTTAGCAAAGATACTTTTGGTTTGCAAAGCTGTGACACCTATGCTAAATTGGGTCATCGGATGCGCCGTTTTCGGCAATGCTTCAATAGCTTGAAACACGTGCATCGGAATTTGACGACGGCGCTCCCAATCGTCTGAAAGCCATTGCACTTCGGCATCGGTCGGAATATCACCAACGAGCATGAGCCAAAAGATGCCTTCAGGAAGTGGTTCTTTCCCTTTTCCTTTCGGCAAGAGTTCGCGCAATTGTGAGATAGAATAACCTCTAAAACTAATTCCTTCTTGAGCATCGAGCAATGAAGTTTCCCACAACATACTCGTAATATCGCGCATGCCGCCAAATATCTGGTTTACTTTTACATCATCTACCACTTTGTCGCCATGCGTTTGCAAGATTGTTTTTATTTCTTTTGCTTGTGCAGTCGCTTTATCAAAAAACCGTTGTTTGAGCGCGTCCATTTATATTCGATATTTTATAATTTGATAATCAATTTTTTATTTCCAAAAACCTTTTTTTATTAAATAAAATAGGCTTTCAAAAAATATTATTTGGTAAAATAAGACTTTGCAAAGATATAGAATTATACATGTAAAAGCCAATCTTTTGCATGATGTTTTGACTTTATTTAAAAATTATTCTAATCTAACATTATAGTTTTGCGCTTTTGCCCCAATTTTCGAGTTCATCTTCGCTCCAAAGGCTTGGATAAAAAATAACGCGCTGATTTTTTGGAGGCAAATATTGTTGCCAGTTGGTTCCACCAGTTGCTGCAATGGTCTGTGGTTTATTGTCCAAGTAACGCATCGCCGAACGAAAATGCGACAATCGCCAACGTACATTTGTATTAAAATCATGCTGCTTTAACAATGTAATCAGTTCTTCATCTTGCTGCTCTGCTTCCGATAGATTAACGTAACATTGCCAAAGATTATTTTGCTTGTGCGCAATTGCTGTTTCTATGAATTGACGACTATATTTTTCTTCAAACTGCTTGAGCGTAAGCGTTAGTTTGCCAGTTGCCAACTCGGTTGCACCTGATTTCCAATATAGATGTTGATACAGATTCGCCATTTCTGCTTCATCGGCCAATTCTGCTCGCTTGCTATGATGTACTAAGTTTATAAAATCCGTACTCATAATCTCTATCATTCGGTATTGAGCCGATTGAAAACCACTTGCTGGCAACAAACTCATCCGAAATTGAAGAAACTCTTGCTTATCCATACCGTCTATCATGATGTCGAATGACGTTACCAATTGCTCAAAATAACGATTGATACGATCTAATTGTCGCTTTAGTAAAACTACCGAAGGTTCAGCTTTAGCCACTTGCTCCATGGCATCGAGTATGAGGCGAAAGTACAATTCTGTAATCTGATGATAGATAATAAATATACGCTCATCAGGAATCGAAGTACGAGGCGTTTGCAAATTCAATAACGTATCAAGCTGTATGTAATGCCAATACGTCAGGTAATCTGCATAAAGCAAACCTTCGAGATAAGACTGCATATTTTGCCCCATCGCCGTATATTTTTGCTCCAATTCGTTGAGGCGTTCTAACATCTCAGGTGTTAGTGTCATGGTTGGTGTTTTTTATATTTGGTTTGGTTTTTTCAACAAGTCAAAATTGTCAGTTTGTAAAACGTACTCAACCCTTCAAGGGTTTTCGCTTAAAAAACTGACATTTCTGACTTATACTCACATAAAACCAGCTATTTTAAATCCTAATATCAAGCACAATAAACAAAGGATTAAATTACCCATGATATTTAAAATGCCTAACGTGATATTGCCTGTTTGCAACAGCAAAAAAGTTTCATTCGTGAACGTAGAATACGTACTGAATCCGCCACAAATACCTGTGATAAAAAACAGGCGATGACTTTGCGAAAGTTGTCCGTTTAGGCACAATGTAGCCACCAAACCCAACAGTACACAACTCAACGCATTAGCCAATAAAGTTGCCCAAGGAAAAAGGAACGCCCAAGGGCGTAGTATTTCGCTAAGGCCATATCGTAGCAAACTGCCCAATCCGCCGCCTACAAAAACTAGCGCGTATTGCATTATTGTTGTGGCAATCTTACTTCATAAGATTTTCCAGTTTTATTGGTCAAGCCCACGCCCATAATCCAAGGATTATAGAGTTTCAACATACGGTAATTTGTACCATATTTACGAGCAAAATCGCCCCAGTTTGGCACAGCGAAATTCACTGTAGTCGTCGTATAAGCTGGCATAGTGGCGTATAAATGATCGGGCTGCACCACAAAATCATAGTCCGTTGGGTGTTGCATGATTTCTTTTATGGCCATGATGCGTGATACATAGCGCGAAGTTTCTTCATTCAGGTTTACCTCATAGTAATTCGTGGCACGTTGTTCGGCCATTTCTCTGCTCAAGCGCGGCGCGCCCATGTTGTAACCTGCTGCCACGAGCAACCAATTGTTGTACTGACGATACATATCTTTCAAATAAACGCAAGCTGCGTGTGTCGATTTTTCGAGGTTGTAACGCTCATCTACCTCATCGTCAATTTGCAAACCATATTGGCGACCAGTTGGACCCATAAATTGCCAAAAACCCTTTGCACCAGCGGCTGAAGTCAAGTTTCGTAGGCTACTTTCGGCTACCGCCAAATATTTAAAATCGTCTGGCACGCCTTCTTGTTGCAACAATTGCTCCACCGTCGGAAAATAACGATTCGCCAACTTGATGTTCATAATCGTAGATGACTGCAAATAAGCATTGATGAGTACTTCGCGATCTAAACGCTCGCGTGCATCGAAGTTCTCCATCGGAATACGTTCGCCTGCAAAGTCAAAATTTTTATTGATGTCATAAGATTTTGCCAAACGATTCGTGCTGCCTTGCAACAACGAAGCACCCAAATCTTGCCCCTTACCTTTGTAGTTATTGATGACCAAATAGGCCAACACGCACGTAACAACAAGCGAATAGATATAAAAAAACTTAGCGTTAATTTTCATAGTATGTATGTTTTTTATTTTTAAATAATCAATTTCAATAATTTTTTAAATACTTATAAATAATTGATTATCAATATTTTGTATATTTATTTAGATTAAAAATCTTTTAGAAAAATTTAGATAATTATTAATAAGGTGTCACACCTACGGCGTTTAAAAACAGTATCGGAGAGGCTGAATTTTTACCGATATGTCATGCCTAACGGCATTTTTTTGACAGCTAATGCTGTATGAAATTCTTCTTTTTTATCCTTCCCTCTTAAGGAAGGTGAGGTCGGACTTACGGCACTTCCACCTTATTCAGAATACTCGTGATAATGCTTTCGCTGGTCATCTCTGAGGCTTCGGCTTCGTAAGTAAGGCCGATGCGGTGGCGCATCACATCGTGGCAAACGCTGCGTACATCGTCTGGAATCACGAAACCGCGACGACGCATAAATGCTTGCGTTTTGGCCGCAATAGCCAAGTTGATGCTTGCACGAGGCGAACCGCCGTACAAAATCATGGGCGCTAATTTCTCTAATCCAAAATCTTTGGGTTGGCGCGAAGCAAACACAATATCAAGTATATATTGTTCTATTTTTTCGTCCATATATACTTTTCGTACTGTTTCGCGCGCCTTCAATATTTCTTCGGGCGATACGACTGCCGCTATCGTTTGCGTAGTTGCACCCGAAAGCGAACGGCGAATAACTTCTTGTTCCTCAGCTCTTGTTGGATAATCTACTTTTACTTTTAGCATAAAGCGATCTACTTGCGCTTCGGGCAACTGATATGTACCTTCTTGCTCTATCGGATTTTGTGTAGCCAACACCAAAAAAGGCTCTTGTAACTTATAGGTGTCGTTGCCGATGGTCACTTGTCGCTCTTGCATGGCTTCGAGCAAGGCGCTTTGCACCTTTGCTGGCGCACGATTGATCTCATCCGCTAAGATTAGATTCGCAAAAATTGGCCCCTTGCGCACCGTAAACTCGTTCTTACTTGGGTTGAAAATCATCGTGCCAACGATGTCAGCTGGCAACAAATCGGGTGTGAACTGGATGCGGCTAAAATCTGCTTTTACGGCTGACGCCAATGTCTTGATAGACAAAGTTTTGGCCAAACCAGGCAAACCTTCAAGCAAGATGTGTCCGCCAGACAGCAAGCCGAGCATCAGGCGATCTATCATATATTGCTGCCCCACAATTACCTTCGAGGTTTCAGCGTTAATGCGTTCTATAAAAGCACTTTCGGCAAATATTTGCTGATTCAGCGCTTCAATGTCTATATAAGCCACTCTATTATGATATTTATAAATTTAAAAATCCTTTTTTTATATCTTTGTATCTTTGAATAAAGATTTGCAAAGTTGCGTATTTTTTTCAAAAATGAACAATTAAAATATAGATTTTATTATTTTGCATATTTCTAATTTATTTTTAAAATCAAAACAATCGGATTATGAAACGTATATATATCATTTTTATTTTGACTTTTGCTTTCGTAAATATGCACGCGCAAGAAGATCAAACGCGCTTGCAACAACTCATGACGAGTAAAAGTAACATACCAAAAGATGAACGCTCCGAAAACGCTATCCGTAAACTATATGATGGTGGTGTGTTGATTGTGCGCTTGCCAAGCAAATCCAATAAACTAAAAGCGATAGATGATGAGCTAACAAAATATGCCAACGACACGCGTTATACCCAACATCTGGAAAAACTTCGCTCCGAAACGTTGACGAAAGTAACAACTTTTAATGTACGCGTGAGTACAGCCATGAATACTTTTTATAGTTTTTCTAAGGTATATTATATGTATGACACGTCGGTGGTCACGCTCAAAAACGGCGCGCTATCAGGTATTTTTTTTGATAAAGATTTGAAATATAATGCTTCGCTGAGTATAGAAAACAAAGCTTGGCTCTTGCTGAAAACAGAAAAAACAACAAATAACAATGATGCTTTTGTGGTGGCAGATAATACTTTTCAAAATCTAACTTACCCTTTTCCTGCGGTTATGCCTTTCAAGATTAGATTTACACGCGGCGTAGGTCCTGATAAAAACCCCGATGATGAAAAACAACGCATTTTTTGGGATTCAGGCGCACCAGTAAAAGCAGGCGATTTAGGTTACTTTTTTGGTAGCACACCTTCAAAAAAACAAATGAAAAGAATCGTCGTGAGCCTCAATAATCGTTTTTTTGAGTACGGAAAACTAGTAATGCCAGAAAAGTAATCGTTTAAAATTTGTCTGATTTTTTACAAGAAGTCAAATTTTAAGGCTTTTTGAATCTATTTTTAGTTAAAAAAATAATATTTTTTCATTTTATTAAAAAAAATATGCCTTTTTGAAAAATACCCCTTTACAAGTTACGTTTTGTGTTGTATATTTGTAGCGAAAATTCGCTAACGAAAATTCGCTAATTATTTTTAGCTAAAATAAAAATTTCAAAATTCAAATATAACATCAAATGGAAGCATTACTCGAAAAAGCAACTGTATTAGGTGGTGGAGAATTTATCATAAAAGATTCGACGCCCGAAGACACATTTATACCCGAAGAACTGAACGAAGAACAATTGATGGTGAAGCAGATGTGCGAAGATTTTTTGCATAACGAAATTGCACCACTTCGTGAAAAAATCGAAAAACAAGAAGAAGGCGTAGTCGTCGGTTTACTCAATAAAATGGGCGATCTTGGTTTACTTGGTTCGCACATGCCAGCCGAATATGGCGGTATAGAAATGGACACCAATACCAATACATTAATCTGCGATTTGCTCGGCCCAGCTGGTTCATTTACAGTTTCGTATGCAGCGCATACAGGTATCGGAATGTTGCCAATTTTGTATTTCGGCACAGAAGAACAAAAGCAAAAATACCTTCCTCGCTTGATAAGTGGTGAGTTAAAGGCTTGTTACTGCTTGACAGAACCTTCATCGGGTTCAGATGCATTGGCTGCCAAAACACGTGCTGACCTAAGTGCTGATGGCAAAACTTACACGCTCAATGGTCAAAAAATGTGGATTTCGAACGCAGGTTTTGCTGACATTTTTATCATCTTCGCTAAGATTGACGGCGATAAATTCACCGGCTTCATCGTAGAACGCAACACGCCTGGTTTGACGCTTGGCGCGGAAGAACCAAAACTTGGTATCAAAGGCTCATCTACACGTCAAGTATTTCTCGAAAATGCAGTTATCCCTGCCGAAAACGTGCTTGGCGCTATCGGAAAAGGACATCATATTGCATTTAATGTACTGAATATTGGCCGTTTCAAACTTGGTGCGCTCTGTAATGGTGGTGCAAAAATGAGTGTTGATTCAGCCATCAAACACGCCAACGAAAGACATCAATTTAACCAACCAATCGCGAATTTTGGTGCGATACAACACAAAATAGCGGAACAAGCTATCCGTACTTTTGCGGTCGAAAGCTCTAATTATCGTATCTCGAATATGATACAAAATGCAAAAGCATCTTATGTCGAAAAAGGACTTGATTTTGCAAAAGCAACACTCGAAGCCGCTGAGGATTACGCCATAGAATGTTCAATCGTAAAAATCGCTTCTTCAGAAGGACTCGACTATGTGGTGGATGAAACGTTACAAATATTTGGTGGCATTGGCTTCTCGGAAGAGTATTCGGCAGCACGTTCATACCGCGATTCGCGCATCAACCGCATATATGAAGGCACAAACGAAATCAATCGTTTATTGATGGTCGATCAGGTGTTCAAACGCGCCATGAAAGGCGAATTGGACATCGTTGGTCCAGCTTGGGCTGTACAAAAAGAATTGGCAGCTATGCCGAGTTTTGATCGCCCCGAAGGCTTGTATGCTGAAGAAAAACAAGCACTCAAAGACTTCAAGAAAATCATTTTGATG
>JAYUJV010000408.1:0-6450 GCA_043764975.1 Saprospirales bacterium | reverse complement strand
CCGAAAGGGTATAATTGAGCTCAATAAGGCTCAATCCGCCCTCACTATTGTCCTGACGGACAACAATGGCATTGACAGGAATCGCAACCGTATTGGCATTGCGACTCAAAGGAAGATTAGCAACGTGTTCCGTTATGAAACGACGTTCTTCATGCGTAGCCGACGATGCGCCACATCCGTGTTGCGCCAGGGCGAAAGTTGGGCAAAGCGTCATAGTTATCAAGGCAATGACAGCCGAATATAGTACATTTACTGCTCGCATGGTGATTAATTGTTGTTGTTGTTTATAATAGTCAGATTGTTTCCTCAAGCAACCCAACGGTTTGTTCATAGTATGTGCCTCGACGCCAAGGCTTCGTGAGAATAAATTTTTATCAAGATAAAAACCTACGCTTCGAAGCGAGCAACTTTGTTGAGAAGTGCCTTAGTGCGATTGCCAATATTTCAAAATAGTGAGTAAGTGAGTACAACAACTAAGCGCGTGTACGTAATACAAAAAGTGCGAGTGCATACAACCAGGGGGACAAAATAGAAGTGAAGTTTTCTCTGTAATTACGAGTAAGTGATAGTAGTAAGTGTGAACGTAATTACAATACAAAGATATGGGCATTTTCGTTATGTCACAATACCTGACTTTTGATAAATAAATAATAAACACTAATTTGTGACAAGCATATTCATAATAAATATAAAATACATTAATTATTATTTTTTAAATTGATAATGAATATATTACAAAATCGTTATTATTTTAATATAAATATTTGTGACATTATATATTTATAAATACTTATTTAAAATATTGTTAATCAATATTTTAAATATATTAATTTATTATTAAAATAAAAATTTTATCAATAATGTGATTGTAATTCGGTTAAAAATAAATCGTTTTTTTTTAATAATTTTGAAAAAATACCATTTTTAGGGTACGTTTTTTTTATCATAAAAACGAATACAAGCGATTACTCAATTTTACTACCTTTGCCATCCTGAACATTTCGATACAAAAAAAGTAAAAAATATTTTAAATATCAATAATATGAAACACCTCTTTACGCTCATCGTCATCACATTTATGGCCATCGGAGCAAGTGCGCAAGGCGTATCAGTGCCACTCAATACCGATACATACCAGATCATGGATCGATTAGAAATCCGAAATGGCAATCAATCACCGATGTTTCATAGCAGTATAAAAAATTATTTGCGTGGCGATGTGTTACGTTATGCTTTACAGACCGATACCGCTAGTTTTCAAAATCTATCTGACCTCGATCGCGCTGACCTACGCTACCTCTACCGCGACAACAACGAATGGCTCAGCGACATGGACGATCCCACAACCCTGACTGGCGAGCGCAAATACATAGACCAAAAAATATATGCCGACAGTTCACACACCTTTTATAGTGTAAAACGCGTATTATCAGAATCCGCAAAAGAGAATCCGAAATATGAGCGCAGTTCGCCGCTGTTCAAATATTTTTATCGCACACCAGCCAATCTGTTTGAGTACAACAGTAAGTACTTATATGTACGCGCTAATCCGATGCTCAATTTTCAGCTCATGAAAGATTCGGGAACGGACCAGTTGCTGTTCACAAATCAGCGCGGTGCGGAGATTCGTGGCGCTATCGACAATCGGGTTTATTTTTATACCAATCTGGTCGAGAGCCAATCTCAATATCAACAATATGTGGTAGATCGCGTGAATGATGAGCGCGCATTTCCTGGCGGTGGTTTCTACAAACCCTATACTGGCGTGTTAAAAGTCAAAAACGGCTACGATTATAATGTGTCGCAAGGCTATATTGCAGCGAGTTTGACGCGCCATATTGGTGTACAATTCGGACATGGCAAAAACTTTTTGGGCAACGGTATTCGCTCGGTCATCCTCTCCGATTTCTCGAATAATTATTTGTACCTAAAATTCAATACGCGACTCTGGAAATTTCATTACCAAAATCTATTTTGTGAACTGACATCCGAGCCGTTCAATCTCGGTAGTGATCGCTTGTTGCCTAAAAAATACTTAGCGGTACATTATTTAAGTTTCAGACCAACGCCCAACCTGACATTTGGCGTTTACGAAGCAACGGTTTTTAATAGAAAAGACAAACGATTTGAACTCAATTACCTCAATCCAGTTATATTTTACAGAACCGTAGAAGGTTTGCTCGGCAGCTCCGACAACGCGCTACTCGGTGCAGACATAAAGTGGAACTTCTTGAAGCGCTTTTCATTTTATAGCCAATTCATACTCGATGAGTTTAGTTTTAGCAACATCAAAGCTCAAAACGGTTGGTGGGCCAACAAATACGGTTTTCAAGCTGGCTTGAAATACATCAACGTAGCTGGTATCGATCATCTCGATGCGCAAGTTGAGTTTAACTTCGTGCGCCCATTTACATATACGCATTACGATAGCAATTCGGTGGGTAGTTACACGCACTATCATCAGCCGTTGGCGCATCCGTTAAAAGCTGGTTTCAAGGAATATATCCTCAATCTTCGTTATCAACCCATACATAAGCTATCGGCCAATCTTCGATTGATGGCGATGAAAAGTGGCGAAGATAGTCTTGCAACAAACTTCGGCTACAACCTCAATATCAGTAACAATACTCGAACACGAGAGTACAACAATAGCGTGGCGCAAGGCGCAACATACAATACCTTATTGGTAGCATTTGACCTCAGTTATCAGATACGACACAATATGTATATAGATGCGCATTATTTTTATCGTCGCAAAGACAGCATCGTGCCAAGCAAAGATGCGCTCAACCAGTATTTTGGAGCAGGTATAAGAATCAACATTGCGGCGCAAAAATTGGAATTTTAAGAAATATTGATTCTTAATTCAAACATAATATATAACTATTTGTTAATCAAAATGTTATACATTTATTTTTAATGAAAGACAAATTATATAATTTTTTAGGCTTATAAAATAGTTGTTTTATTAATATAATTAAAAATAAAATATAATAAGATTAGTGTAAAAAATCATACAAAAATTTCAAAATTAATAAATAATGAGTAATTTTGCTACTCAATATTGAATATGATAATCGGTTACAGTTTTTGGGCATATTAATTTGTCGATTATCAGCTATTTACAAAATGAAATTTAAAATGCCAACAGTCAATATAGCGTAATGCGTTGTTGCCCACAAGGTATTTATATATATTGCTGTTGCAAAAAATTTAACTATGCCGAAAATAAATATCCGCGAAGCTGCAAAAAACAATATTCTGGTCATCGATGGTGCTATGGGCACTATGATACAGCAATATCAGCTCGAAGAAAAAGATTATCGTGGCGAACGTTTCGCCAGTCATGCAAGTGACCTAAAAGGCAACAATGACCTTTTGGTCATCACGCAGCCGAATGTGATAGAAGCTATCCATAAGGCCTACCTTGATGCTGGTGCCGACATACTCGAAACCAATACCTTCAATTCGCAGCGCATCAGTATGGCGGATTACCACATGGAAGACCTTAGCTACGAGCTCAATGTAGCTGCTGCAAATATCGCCCGTCGTGCAGCCGACGAATATACCGCAATGACGCCCGACAAGCCTCGCTACGTAGCAGGTTGTATGGGCCCAATGAGCAAAACCCTTTCTATTTCGCCTGACGTAAATGACCCAGGCTTTCGCGCCGTTACCTTCGATGAAGTGATGAATGCCTACTACGAACAAGTTTGTGGTTTGGTGGACGGTGGCGTAGATTTGCTATTGGTCGAAACGATATTCGATACCCTCAACGCAAAAGCGGCATTGTATGCCATAGATAAATATTTTACAGAAAATCCTACGGTTGCTCGCTTGCCAATCATGGTATCGGGTACGATAACGGACGCCAGTGGTCGTACACTAAGCGGTCAGACGGCCGAAGCCTTTTGGGTTTCGGTAAGCCACATGGATTTGTTTAGTGTCGGTTTCAATTGCGCTTTGGGTGCAGCCGAAATGCGTCCACATATAGAGTCACTCTCGAAGATTGCAGATTGCAACGTCAGTGCATATCCGAATGCTGGTTTGCCCAACGAATTTGGCGAATACGATCAGCATCCGCACGAGATGTGTTCGTTGATAGAAGAGTTTGCGAAAAGCGGCCTTGTGAATATTATTGGCGGTTGTTGTGGTACATCGCCCGACCATATCCGCGAAATGGCGACGCACGTAAAAGGTATTGCGCCACGCAAAGTGCCTTCACATCGCACCATTACTTCGCTTTCGGGTTTGGAGCCTTTATATATAAATGATAATTCTACTTTTGTAAACATCGGCGAGCGTACCAACGTGACAGGTAGTAAGGCTTTCGCCCGATTGATAAAAGAAGGCAATTATACAGAAGCCATCCGAGTCGCACAGCAACAAGTAGAAAGCGGCGCACAGATGATTGACATCAACATGGACGAAGGGCTTTTGGATAGCGAAAAAGCAATGGTAAAGTTCTTGAACCTAATCATGTCCGAACCAGAGATTGCGAAGTTGCCGATTATGATTGACAGCTCAAAATTCAATGTCATAGAAGAAGGATTGAAATGTGTACAAGGTAAATGTGTCGTGAACTCAATTTCGATGAAAGAAGGCATTGAGAAATTTGTGGAGCAAGCGCGCATCTGCCACCGTTATGGTGCAGCAGTAGTCGTGATGGCTTTCGACGAAAAAGGTCAAGCCGATACGTTTGAGCGCAAAGTCGAAATATGCGAACGCGCTTACAATATCTTGGTAAACGACGTAAAATTCAAGCCAGAAGACATTATTTTCGATCCAAATATTTTCGCCGTAGCGACAGGTATTGAAGAACATTGCAATTATGCCATTTACTTTATAGAAGCGACACGTGAGATAAAAAAACGTTGTCCTGGTGCAAAAATCAGTGGCGGTGTATCTAATATTTCATTTTCATTCAGAGGTAATGATCGTGTACGCGAAGCCATGCACACAGCATTTTTGTACCACGCCATACAAGCAGGTATGGACATGGGCATCGTGAATGCAGGTATGATAGAAGTATATGAAGAGATTGACAAAGAGTTATTGAAACTCGTTGAAGATGTTTTATTTAATAAAAATGAGAACGCAACCGATGCCCTCACAAGCTATGCCGAACGTATAAAAGGCGGTGGCAAACAGCTCGTGAAAGACCTCGAATGGCGTAATAATACAGTAGAAGAAAGACTAAAACACGCCTTAGTAAAAGGCATCACAGATTATATTGACGAAGATACGGAAGAGGCACGTCAGAAATATCCGCAACCTTTGCACGTTATAGAAGGGCCATTGATGGACGGTATGAATGTGGTCGGCGATTTGTTTGGCAGCGGAAAAATGTTTTTACCACAAGTCGTGAAATCGGCGCGTGTCATGAAAAAATCAGTTGCGTACTTGACACCATTCATAGAAGAAGCAAAACAAGGCGCAATCGTAACTAAAGGAAAAATATTAATGGCCACCGTAAAAGGTGATGTACATGATATTGGCAAAAACATAGTTGGCGTCGTGTTGGGTTGCAACAATTACGAAATCATAGACCTTGGTGTAATGGTATCGGCCGAAACAATCCTTCGTGAAGCACGAAAACACAACGTGGACATCATCGGATTGAGTGGTTTGATAACGCCTTCGTTGGACGAGATGGTATATATTGCCAAAGAAATGGAGCGTCAAAATTTCAAATTGCCCTTGTTGATTGGTGGAGCTACGACATCAAAAACGCATACTGCTGTAAAGATAGACCAAAATTATAGTGGCGCAGTGGTACACGTGTTAGATGCCTCACGTTGCGTAGGTGTAGCGAGTAACTTGTTGTCGTCGGACAAAGACATTAGTTCAAATTTTATCATTGATACTAAAAAAGACTATGCGAACTTGCGTGAATTGCGCGGTAATCGTCAATCGTCGAAAAAATATTTGTCTTTAAAACAAGCGCGAGCAAATAAAACGAAGCTGAATTGGACTACATTCGAGGCTACGAAACCAACGTTTTTAGGTACAAAAGTATTTGAAGATTATAGTCTCGAAGAATTGAGTCAATATATAGACTGGACACCGTTTTTTAGCTCATGGCAAATGGCAGGTAAATACCCAGCTATATTGACCGACGAAATTGTAGGCGAAGAGTGTACGAAGTTATTTGCCGATGCTCAAGCGATGCTTAAGCGCATTATTAGTGAAAAATGGCTGACAGCAAAAGGCGTTATCGGCTTCTATGAAGCCAATAGTGTGAACGATGATGACATTGAAATCAATGTAAATAATGAATCAGTTTTGTTGCATCATTTGCGACAGCAAAACCAAAAAGCACCAGGACAATTTAATTACTGTTTGAGTGACTTTGTAGCGCCAAAAGAGTCTAAAAAAACGGACTATATAGGTGGATTTGCAGTTACGACAGGTATTGGAATTGAAACTTGGGTCAAAAAATTTGAAGAC
>JAYUJV010000407.1:0-6460 GCA_043764975.1 Saprospirales bacterium | reverse complement strand
CAAAGACTATAAAATCAATTTATTCGATGAATGGCCAAGTAGCTACTTATTTTAAAAATTTAAAATTTCAAGTGTTTGATTGTCAAGCTATTATCCATTAACTTCTTTAAGGCTTCTATACCTACATTGAGGTGTGTTTCAGCAAAGTTAGAAGTTACTTTTTTATCGCCCTCTTCTGTTTTCACGCCCTCCGGAATCATCGGAATATCCGAAACTAAGAGCAGTGCACCAGTCGGAATATGATTTTTGAAACCTGCTACAAAAATGGTCGCCGTTTCCATATCAATGGCCATGCAACGCAAATCGCGGAGGTATTGCTTAAAATCTTCTTTGTGTTCCCACACACGGCGATTGGTGGTATAAACCGTACCAGTCCAATAGTCTTGGTCGAACTCTCGTATGGTCGTCGAAATGGCTTTTTGCAAGGCAAAAGCTGGCAAAGCTGGCACTTCTGGCGGCATATAATCGTTGGATGTACCTTCGCCTCTGATGGCAGCAATAGGCAAAATCAAGTCGCCAACTTTATTTTTATCGGCGCGCAAACCACCACATTTACCTAAAAATAAGACTGCTTTTGGATGTATTGCTTCCAACAAATCCATGATGGTAGCGGCATTGGGACTACCCATACCGAAGTTGATGATGCTGATGTTATTCGCTGTAGCGCATTGCATCGGGCGATCTTTACCTTTTACTTCTACGCCAAATTTCTCGGCAAACATTTGTACGTAATTACCAAAATTGACGAGTATGATGTATCGCCCAAATTCGTCGAGTGGCACGCTTGTATATCGAGGCAGCCAATTCTCAACTATTTCTTTTTTTGTTTTCATAATATTTTATTTTTGACAAAATATGTTTTTTATATTTATAAAATATTAAAAATCAATTATTTATAAATAATATTTAAAATTATAATTTTTTATTAAAATAGAAAATAGAATTTTAAAAACACATTTTCAAACTCAATGATTTGCTACTTTTGATGTGGTAAATGCGTCAAACGCTTCAAATCAAATTTTTCATGATCACGAATACGTATTGGATATTTTTCAACCAATAAGTCCTCTGCCATCAACTCAAAGTGTTCGCCAGCGGTAGAACTAAATGTATTGAGCCATTTATACAATCGAACGGTCATCTTGTCCACAGTATCCAAAGAATCCTCGAAGGCAAATACTTTTTCGATGGTTATGTATTTGAAATCTGCTGGAATCTTGTATTTATCAAGCGTTGTATTACTATTATGGTATTCAAATTCGCCACTTTTCTGTAAATCATCGACTACTTGTTTAAATAAAATATTGATAGAAGGATGCACACGATAACCAAGGTAAAAATCAACCCGAATGGCGTGTTTTGGCAATATACAATGCGTCTTGTACTCAAGTGTGTAAGGCTCGTCGGTTACGTGTATATTCACGAACCAATAGGTTTCGGCACGTTTGGCTTGCTTATAAAACAAAGAGTTAATGACGCTACTTTCTATTTCGTCTTTACGATTGGCATTGATCATATAGACCAAGTTTGTTGCAAATTTCGGAATCGTTTCGTCTGTTATAATGTCATTCAAAATCGGCGTATAATGATCCCATTTCAAGTATTTCATCGCTTTGCTACGAATACGTGAAGCGCGATAATGCACAAACATGACTGCAAAAAACAAGATTGTCAATAGAAGCGTAACCCATGCACCATGAAATAATTTGAGTAGATTGGCATACGTGAAGCCAGTTTCGATACTAAAAAACACAACACCCATCAATACGATTAAGCTCATATTGATACGTTTGATTCTCGACCAATAAAGTAACATCAAACAAGTAGTACTCAACATGGCTATCGTGATTGCTAAACCGTACGCGGCTTCCATTTTGCTACTTTCTTGAAAAAACATCACTACGCCAAAACAACCAAAAAACAACATCCAGTTGATAGCAGGTATGTACAATTGCTGACGGTGTTCGGTTGGGTAAAGGATTTGTAAGCGATACCAAACTTTAAGTTTTACGGCTTCATTGATCAATGAAAAAGAACCTGTTATGAGCGCTTGACTCGCTATGACGGTAGCCATAGTTGCAATCAAGATACCAAAAAATAAGAACCATTCTGGCATAAGGTCATAGAAAGGATCTATTTTAGTAACCACACCATTAGCACTTGTCGAAATCATTTCTTGACCTACTTTCGTAAGTAAGTAAGCACCTTGACCAAGGTAATTGATGGTCAATGCGACCTTTACAAATATCCAAGAGTAGCGAATGTTTTCGCGGCCGCAGTGTCCCAAGTCAGAATATAAGGCTTCGGCACCAGTTACACAAAGGAAAACAGCACTTATCAAAACCAATGCTTTGGGATAATGCAAAATCAGATTGATGGCATAATATGGATTCAAAGAAGCTATAATTTCTGGATTTTTGACAATCCAAGTTAAGCCTAACCAAGCGAGCATCAAGAACCAAACTAAGGTAATTGGTCCAAAAAACTTACCAATTACGCTTGTTCCAAACTGCTGAAATACAAATAAGCCAAATAAAATGGCAATCACAATCGGGATTACGTAGTGTTCCGTACTCGGAAACACTTTTGGCAAACCTTCTACGGCCGAAGTCAATGAAATAGCTGGCGTGATGATACCGTCAGCCAACAATGCGCTACAACCTGCCATGGCTATATATATCATCCACTTGGGACTGACGCGACGTACCAAACCATACAATGCAAAAATACCGCCTTCGCCATTGTTGTCGGCAGTGAGTGCGAGCCAGATATATTTAGTCGTTGCTTGTATCGTCAATGTCCAGAATATACAAGAAATGCCTCCGAAAACTACATCTCTACTGATAGGGTCGTCGCCCATGATGGCGCGCATAACATAAAGCGGCGATGTACCAATGTCACCATATACTATGCCTAACGTAATGACAAGTCCCCAAAGAGAAATATTTTGTTTTGTACCGTGTCCCATGAATGGATTTTTTAAAATTATAAATTTTAGCCTTTATATAACAAACCACGCACCAATGTTCAAAAAAAACAATTGATGCGTGGAAAATGAAACAAAGGTACATTTTAATCACAATCTTCAAACTAAGATTTGATTTATTATTGTTTTTTTTGAAAAAGAAAATCAAAACTTTAGCAATCTTGATTTTTTTGTAGAAACGAATAAAAAGTGTATTTTTGCACTTGATTTAGGATAATCTATAATTTTAGTTTCTGTAAATAAAAAGTGCAAATGCTTTAGTTTTTCGTTTAGCAAACTTACTATGTCTTTAAGACACAAATCTTTACAAGTTACTTACGAATTTTATCTGCGAATTTTACTTTTTATACACGAATTTGAAGGCTAATTTAACGAATTACACGAATTTTTTTTTAATCAAAGATTAAAAAAAAATTCGTACGTGACAATAGTTTCGTAGAAACGGCTATTAGTCGTTCAATTATTTATAGATTTTTACTCTAAAAGTATAAAACTAAATAAAACAGCTTACACGTAATTTGCACTCTTAGCACGAATTTTTAAAAATCTTTGATTTTTAAAAATTCGTGCTAAGAGTGCAAATTAGCCTTCAAATTCGTGTATAAACTTAAAATTTGTAATTAAAATTCGTTTTAAATAAAATAAAAAAGCTAATTTCGAATATAAAAAGTAATATTTTTAGACTTGTGTATGAACCTGTGGTCTTTAAGACATAGAAAGTTTTGCTTCAATATGCACTTTTATTTTACAGAAACTAATTTTATAAAAAACTATTAAGACAATTATGGCCACTTTTTCAAAGGCATAAAAAAAATAAAATTTGAAGGGCGCAAAAGTCTCTTATTTTGACCACATATTAACAAAAGGCAATCAATTTTTTTATTAAAACAAGTATGAAACAAGAAGCAATATTAGGTATAGATGTTGGCGCAACAGGATTAAAAGGCGCATTGATAGATATTCGGACAGGTAAATTAATTACCGAAAGGTTTCGGATTCCAACGCCACAGCCAGCCACACCTAAAGCCGTTATTGACGAGTTGGCTGTTTTGGTAAAACATTTTGACTGGAAAGGTACAATCGGTATCGGTTTTCCTTCGGTAATTGTAAATGGCGTGGCCAAAACAGCTGCCAATATCGATCAATCATGGATTGGCGCGAATGTGGAGCAACTATTGGCCGAAAAAACTGGCTGTGTCGTGAAAGCACTCAATGACGCTGATGCAGCTGGTGTGGCAGAATTATACTTCGGTGCTGGCGATGGAAAAGACGGTATGATGATACTCATAACGGTCGGCACGGGCTTGGGTTCTGCTCTGATTGCTGACGGTGTGTTGGTGCCGAATACCGAATTTGGACATTTATATTTAGGCAAAAAAGTGGCTGAAAAATATATTTCGGACAACGTGCGCAAAAAAGAAGACCTTTCTTGGGAGGAATACGGAAAGCGCTTGAATAAATATTTGACGCATCTGGAGCGAATATTTACACCCGATACCATCATTCTTGGCGGCGGCGGCAGTAAGCATTTTGAAAAATATGAAAAATCATTTAAGTTAGAACATTCAAAAGTAATTCCAGCTCAAATGTTAAATGATGCGGGCATTGTTGGTGCTGCATATTATGCTTTTCATAAGGCCAATAAATTGGCGTTAAAAGGTGTTATTTGATTAGTTGAAATGGTCAGGTAGTCTTTGATAATCAATATTTTGAAACAATCATAAATAACTGATAATCAATATTTTATAAATAAAAAAGCGTTAGAAGATTTACTTTTCTAACGCTTTTTTTAATGAACTTTAATCCTTAATAATATTACTGACATTACGCAGTGCATGGTTTTTTCACAGTAGAGCTGATGAGCGTTATTATACTTGTTATGACATTCATGCAGAGTATTTGCTATTCATTATCAATTAGTTATGAATCATAACATTACGTTTGTGAAAAAACCATGATTAGATTTGCGTATTGTCTAAAACAAAGCTAAAAACAATCAAATTAATGATAAATATGATTATTTTGCTTGGATAAATGTACAATATTGAAGCCATGTAAGCCAAAATTAAAAATAAAAAAATATTTTTAATAAAAATATAAACTCAAATGCAACCCTTTTCGGTAGCTTGTGTCATTAATGAAAACTAACTAACCAATAGCAAAACAAGTGGAGGAACAATTTTACGCAGACACACACCGCGACATCGTGGAAGCCTGTAAACAAGGGCAACGGCAAGCGCAATTTGAACTATATCGGCTTTACTCCAAGGCGATGTACAATATATGTCTGCGCATGGTTCGCCACCAAACAGATGCCGAAGATGTGTTGCAAAATGCGTTCATGGATATATTCGGAAAACTGGATTCGTTTATGTACCAAAGTAGTGTAGGTGCTTGGATGAAACGAATTGTGGTGAACCACAGCATCAATTTTTTGCAACGTAAAAAAGTAGTGTTTGAAGAATTTGAACCCAATACGCACCTGACAAACAAAACAACAGCCGACGAAGTGGAGACCGAATCCATCTTTTCGGTGGATGCCATCAAACGCGCCATGATGGAACTTTCCGACGGCTATCGAGTTGTTTTTTCGTTGTATATGCTCGAAGGTTACGACCATCAAGAAATTTCGCAAATCCTACACATCAGCGAATCGACTTCTAAATCGCAACTCAGTAGAGCAAAGCAAAAAATAAGAGCATTGGTAGAGTAGTAATATTTTAATAAGATATTGATAATCATTATTTTATAAATAAAAAAATTATTAAAAAGTAAAACTTAGTAGCCTCGAAATTTTGCCATAACGATGGCAAGTCCCTCCTTTGGAGGGATTTAGGGAGGTTTTTAGTTTAGGAAAAAAATAAAAAACAATGAACCGTTTAGATGACTTTATAAAAACGCATCGAGAAGACTTTGATACCGAATTACCGAGCCTTCGTGTATGGGCGGCTTTGGATGCGCAATTAGAAGGTGGCAAACGCAAAACTAAGGTCGTGTCGATGCGTCAGTATTTCAGCATTGCGGCAAGTGTGTTGCTGTTGATTAGCATTGGTGCAGGGCTTGGTGTGTATTTTACGAAAGGCGACGACCTCAAGACAGCGGCCGTAATCAAAGAAGTTGCGCCCGAATTTCAGGAAGCAGAACGTTATTATAACGCAAAAGTAGCCGAAAAAACAGCAAAATTGGTAAGTCTCAATGCTGCCGATGATGTCGTCAATCAAGATTTGCAACAGATAGATCAAGTCATGGAAGAACTTCGCGGCGCACTCGTGAATGCCCCCAAAGGTAGCCGCGAACAAATCATCGCACAGATGATTGCGACATACAAGGCCAAAGTAACGATCTTAGAAAACGTACTTGACGGCAAGGAAAAAGCAAACAGCAATCCAGTACAAAAAATGAATCAACCAAATCAAAAAAATCTATAATCATTATATTATCATGAAAAATTTAATTTATAAAATATTAATAATC
>JAYUJV010000406.1:0-2434 GCA_043764975.1 Saprospirales bacterium | reverse complement strand
AAGGTTTTTACAACTACAATCCTTTCCAAGATGGTGTGAGTACAGATATTTTGACCGCTAATCCGAAAGATTATGGTATCGTATATTCTGAAAAACGGAACTCTGGTCGTTTGCCATATTATCACCGTTTGGACGTGTCTGTAAAGCGAAAAATTAACTTTACGAAACACTTAAATATGGAAATTACAGCGTCAGCAACCAATGCTTATAACCGTGAAAATATCTTTTATTTTGACCGTATAAAATACAAACGCGTCAATCAATTGCCGATATTGCCAAGTTTGAATATGACGATGAATTTTTAAAAAGTTAAGAAAATTAAAGGAATTAAGGAAATTAAAATAATAGTTTTTTAACAAAAAAAAAGGTCGAAAGCAAATTGCTTTCGACCTTTTTTTTTGTTAAAATCATTGATTGCAACATGAAGTAACTTGATTTTCATCATTTTAAGATAAGTTATTTGTACCTAAATAACGTATTCCAAGGTTTTTAATTCAATTGCAACACCTCCATCTCACGCGTATCTAAACCATTGGTTTTTAGACGTTTATAAAATTCTTGACTTTTCAAAATCGCTTGTTTTTTGTCTTTAAATATCAAATCCAAAAACACGACATACTCTAAAGTGGAACGCGAAAAACAGCCCAACCAAATACAATTGGCTTGTATGCCGCTTTTTTTCAAAAAATTGATACGGCGTTGCGCCGAAATTAAATTCGGATGTTGACTTTCTTTTATGACAATATTCGCGGTTTCCAAATCCAAACGGCTACACTCAAGGTACTGTATTTTGCCATCTTCGGCAGTCAAATACAAGCCATCTTGTCCGATTCCTTTTTGTGAAAACTCATCTTCGACGTTGGCTGGCATCGGTTCATTGGCTGCAATATCAGTCCAATTTTTTTGGTCTTTGGCGTTGTTTATTTCTCTTGCATCTTTTGGCACATTTTTCCATTCATCTGTATTTTTTTCTTTTCTATTTTCTTTTCGCCATTTCAACATATTTTCTTCGGCGGTATAGCGTTCGTCCACATATTGTTTGGGCGTATCATATATGTGATTAAAAAAGATAGAAACCACAATCACGCTCGCCAAACCAGTTACAATCATTTGAAGATAAAAAGGTGTTTGAAAACGCTGTAGATAAGTTTCTAATTCTTCGCGCAATCGTAATTTTGCACTCGTTCGGTCTTGCCAAGATTTTACTTTCTGCGCCACAGGACTTCCAGTCAAACGATTGAAAAATGTGAACGATTTTCTATTTTTCAAAATCACCTCGCGCGCAGGCGTGATGTACAATTGTGGATCTAAATCCTTATCGACTATGATTAGTCCAAAACCATTTTTGACGCATTGCTTTTTTAGTTCGAGCATGTATTCGTCTTCTGGATTTTCAAATAAATCATGACTAATGCTTATCCATTGCTCATCGGCAAAATATTGTTTGAATTGCTCAATCGCAAATATACGTCTATACCGAGGCAAAGTTGTCAATAATTTTCGATGTAAGATATTGATAATCAAGAAGATAAGCAAAATATAAGTAAATAATAAACCACCATTCAGCGACCAAAGCCAATCTTTTTTAGTAATAAAAACAAGACACAAAGCGAAAGCTGTCAGCAAAGCCGCTGAAGCCAAAGCGTCCCAAAACAAGCGCGCGCGATACAATCTAAAACGCACTTCGGCATCAGATTCTAAGGCAGTTGCTTCAAAAGTCGCTGTAAAAGTGTTGCCTTGCTCAGTCTGAAACTGAATAAAACCATCGGCCATAATACCCGAATCGGTCATCATATCCATACGAGCAATCGTGCCATGAATCTGCTGATTTTCGGCCAGTTGCGCACTCGTTTGTGCTTGATTGAGGTCATACAACGGATTGTCTGAATCCATCAATCGCGGTCGAAATTTATAATATTGCTTCAAAAATCCAATCGTGGATTGCTTAATATCTTGCTCAGTATTCATATATTATAAAAACTTAGGTATTAGTTTAATGATTTGGATTTTCATATCTTTTGCGAATTACTCGGTTTAAAATAGACAAGAAGCAATAAGCAATTTGTCAATTATTAATTGCCTATTGTTAATTGCCTATCGTAACTGAAAATTAAATCATAGAATAGGAAATTTATAAAAAATCCTTCAAAATCGCTAAGTATCTACTATTTGTAGAGGGATTTTGATTCGTTCCAGAGCGCATCCATTGCTTCGAGCGTCATTTCGTTGAGGGGCATTGGCGCATTGGCTTCGATGTATTCAAAGCGTTTTTTGAACTTTATATTCGTTTTTTCGAGTGCAAACACAGGATCTACGTCCAAAAATCGAGCGTAATTGACAAGCGAAAACAACACATCGCCGAACTCATCAGAGATGCGCGCTTTTGATTCTTTTTGTACTATTGTTTCTCGAAATTCGCGCATTTCTTCTTGTA
>JAYUJV010000405.1:0-6483 GCA_043764975.1 Saprospirales bacterium | reverse complement strand
TGAGAATTGTCCATATCATAATAAATTTTGATACGGGTATTGCTGTTTGCCTGTAAAGGCAAATCGCCTTTATTTTTTACATTTATGGAAATAATTGTTCCAGTGGCAGTATTCAAATTGGTCAAAGTTGATGCCGTAAAACCTACTTTTGGTTTCTTAATCGTAAATTCAGATTCCGCAGTTCCAGCACTTGTAGGAATCAAACAGTTTGCGCCAGTCGCTGAACACAAAGCGTTTTTCCAAACCACTAATTCATAATTAATCGTATCTTTTAAATCACAAGCTGCATTGGCATTAGCCAAGACTTTAAAATCCATTGACATCATGCCGCCAACGGCTACGTTTGGATTCATTTTAAATTTATAAATCGTATCTGTTCCGAAAGCCTTTTTGGTAAAAGTCGCTTGCATATTACTTGAATTTGCAATGCTTCCAGGCTTTATATATACCGAATTTGGTAAGGTGATATACAACGAATCCGCATTACTGGTCAAGCCAAAACCAGTATTTGTGGCCTTGAAATTGACTGGCGTTCCGTCGCCACAAGCCATAATACCAGACAAATCGCCACCCAATGTGTAAGCAGCTTGATATGGATTCGTGACCGCAATCGGTAATTTACCACCAAAAGCATCTTTCGTAATTGGCAAATTACAAGGATCTACAAACGTAGTCGTGTATGTAATTGGGCTATTCGATTTGTAACCGCAACTTGCACGTACTTTGAACACGAGTTCATATTCTTTTTTATCCACTTCGGTCGTGTTGCTACCTGCAAGTCCGTATTTCAAACTGTCAAAAACGCCAGTTAAATTACTGAGGTTAAAATTAAAAATTTTATCGTTCGGTTCAAAAGTCGAAAGATTGTTGCTAATAACTGGATCGGCAATTTGAATATCGTTGTTGCTGTTCCAACTTAATTTTGTACTATTTGGAACATACGTCAAAAATGGTGGTATAAATGCCTTAAATTGAGGACTGTATAAAAAACTAATCCCTGCATTGCGCACCAAAACCCTAAATTCAAAATCTTCGCAAAGGTTCGGAATCATACTAATCGGTGTAGGCGAAATTTGAACTGCACCAGGTGTTCCGACTGGTAATAATTTTAATTGAAATGGACTCGTAGGGCAAACCAAGCTCGCAAAATTCACTGGCGGTGTAGTATTGCATTGATACCCAAAATCTATGTTAATAATATCCGTTGCATTACAATTAGTGTATGCTGCACATATTTTTACGCTTGTATTTGGCCCAATAAAGTATAAAGTATTGTCTGTTGCAACTGCTGGTACAGTGGCATTGTTCACAATCACACGCGTAATAGATACACCAGTTGGCGGCACGATGTGCATAAAATATTGCGTTCCAGCTGGACTGTCTGTAACTGGACTAAAATCAAAACATTCTTCTTTTTGCTCTTTAAACCTCGAAATCATAGTATTTGAGGTATAAACTGGCGTTTTGAACTTGATCGGACTCAAATTATCAGAAATCGTTGCCGAAAACGGCATAATGCTCTGAATACTACAATTGTTATCAAATTTCCCTGAAAGGGAAACGTTTTTCGCCACCGATGCACAAGTAGAAGTTGTGATATTATAAGTCGGTGTTAATATCAATTGGTATGTTTCGTCTGGATAAGGCAATTTGCCAGCTGGTGTAGGTTTTACAGTCGAAAACAATGAATTGAGATAAAATTTCTTTAGCATATCAGCGCCAACCGTCGTAGATGTCGCAATCGGTAATATATTGGGCAACGTTGAAACTGCTCCGCCAGAATATTCTAATCGTGCAGTCAAATTCGTCAAAGCATAACCACTTGGAACGAGTATTGTAAATGAATCTGGAACCGAAAAATTTCTAAATTCGTAAGGAAACGGATTGCTCACGCCACCGTAATTCGCATTAAAACGAATACCTGGGCCACTACCATTACAAGTAATTTCGGTATTGCCAGTCGGATTGTTATTAAAGCCAGTAATTTGATTTGAATAACCTAAGATACTAAATGTATTTGTCCAAAAATCGCAACTATATCTGGTCGTACTATTCACAGCTGCTTGTGTATAAAATATCGGACGTGTACTTATTGGTATTATCTGCGGCCCAACGTTTTGCGTCACCTGATATTTGGTTTTTATAACCACACTATCTTTATTCTGATAACTCGAAACCCCCGGACAAGTCAATGCACTAACACTCAAATCAAAATTTGAAACAGCTTTTCCATTCGCCACTACTTGGCTTGGCGTCAAGGTTTTGGTACAAACCAAAACTTTATTTCTATATA
Organism: Saprospirales bacterium; assembly: GCA_043764975.1. Lineage (GTDB taxonomy): Bacteria > Bacteroidota > Bacteroidia > Chitinophagales > Saprospiraceae > JAYUJV01. The sequence goes on along the minus strand of JAYUJV010000405.1, from coordinate 4,190 downwards.
TATATGCTTTACTCGAATTTATGGTCATAATCGGACTGCCATTGTAAAGTGGCATCGTATCGCGCGCATACAAGTATGTCCACGAAGGATTGGCTGCGCTCGTGATGATGCAACCTGCAAAACAAGTCTGGACAGTATCGCCAACCATAGCACGACGTGTTTTGAGTAAACTCGTATCTGGCCAAGTCAAATCTGGCGAACGGTCGTTGTTGTTATCGGCTTGACAAAAAGAAATTCTTTTCATCGAATAATTCTTAAACTGAACGCCTTGGCAAACGCCTGGGCCACAACCTGGGCAGTGTAAATAAATAGAAGCCGCTGGCCCACAATATAATTTAATGCCTACGCAACCCACACAAGACGCTGCAGGTTTTAGGTTTACACTGATGTTAAAATTTTTCTGACCTTCGCTACAACTTGGACAAGTGCTTGTACAAAAATCCAAATTCCAGCTCGAATAAGCCAAATCTTTTATGTCTGAATACTTATAAGTCAGCGTGAGTTTTCCGCCACTAAAGTTACTTGTCAAAGGCGCAAGCGTCGAATTATCGGCTCTCGTGAATTGATATGGCGTTTTTGGCGTAAAGCCAGTTGGCACATCAATCACAACTTCCACGATGTCATTTCCAGTTTTAAAAGGAATATTTACATTGTTGTTGTTGATTTCAAGGCTCACGCAATCGCCCCCTTTTGCATCGGTCGGATAATCCAATTGAGGCGTTTCGTAAACGATATTAGCGTTCAAGCCTGGCAAATTTGTGATGATTGGCGAAGCAGCTGCGCCACATAATTTATTGTATTTCAAAACAGGCGTTGAAGTCGCTGCAAACGCATCACACGTTGATTTACAACAAGATACAATATCAAATTTTAACACAACTGTCTTTCCAGCTGGAATATTTGGCAACATAAAAACACCAGTATTTTTAGCACCGGCGCCAACGCAAGCCAACGCTGCTGCGCTGCCATTGAATGTCTGTGTACCAGTTGGCGTTACGGTTACAGCAACGTTATTTAGTGTCGCTGTTACTGGGCTTGCGAGTTTCACAAAACCACTTTGCATCAGGTCAAACGTCACAAAACGTGCGGTATCTAATCCGGTATTTGTAAATGTATAAATCTGCGTTCTAGGTTTTGTGTAGCAAGTAGAATCTAAGCCGACAATCGCCGAAGCGACAACGAGGTTTGGCGGTGTGCCACCCATTGTAGCATTGGCAGGTAGCGTGTTTGTATAAGTATCGGCGGTATTTAAACAGCCATCTATGAAGCCTCGAATACTTGATGCAAGGCCACCGTTTGCGTTTCCGCAACCATTTACACGCACAGTTTGAACGATGTCGATACATTCATTTTTTGTCAAAACGGCATCTGAACCAAAGTTAGAAACGGTAAGCGTCATATCTTTATTATTGGCCGAAATAGCGAGTGGCGCACCGTTTGCGGTGGCCGAAAGTATCGTCATATCGGCCGTGTGGTCGTCTGTGACAAGTATATTGTAGGCTATATTTCCAAGGCCGTCATTACAAAACCTTAACGTACGCATAAACGTACCATTTTGAGCCAAAACAGCCGAATTACTAGGCGTTAAAGATACAAAATTGAGCATTGGGCGATCTATCGTCAATGGATTTCCGTCGTCTGTACAAGACGATGAACCATTATAATTGAGTTTGTATAGAATACTTGGTTGGGTTGCAGCAGCGAAATCAGCATTTACATAATACTTTAATGTAAATGGCGCACCTGCCGAAATGGTTGGCAAACCAGAAATCAAGACAGTCGGTTCAGCCACGCTCACGGTCACGCCAGCTGGCGTTGGTGCAACGAATCCGCCCCAATGCACACCTGTTGGCAGCGTGAGTTGAAGGTTTGGACTCAGCAATACAGTAGAGCCAGACGGAATTATCGGAACTGTAATGATACTGTTGCCAGCGCAAGCACTTATTTTGCTTGATAATGTCGAAAATCCATCAGGGAACAATGGTGGACATTGAGCAGTCGATGTGAAGACCACAAATGTAGTTGCCAGAAGCACTAATACGTAGCGCTTCAGAATTGTAAGGGTAGAGTACATATCTAATTAAGTTTTTAACAACAGGGGGTAGTTAAATTGTGCAAATACAAAGCCAAAACTGTATTGTCACAATTTCAAATAAAAAAAATATGTAAATGCTAAATAGGTGAGTAATCAAAGAATGGTATTTAATGTAAATATTTATTGTGCAAAAAACTAAAATACAGTAATTTATATATTAAAAATTTATAATTTATAACAATTTGTTTTAATTTATTTAGCTAAAAATTTTAACATTCTATCAATACAAATTTTTATATTTTTTCAATAAAAAAAGCAATTTTTAAATTAATAACAAAAAAAAAGCGGTGAAATATTTCACCGCTTTTTCTTTGTTAATTTTTATGCCAAAACCAATTCACTTTCTTCGACAATTTGGCCGTCGAGTAATTCTTTTGGTAATCGGATTTGAGTCAGCATTTTTTGCTCCATCAACACCGCAAATGCTTCAAAATAAGCGATAACATCTTGTTTTTGGTTCTTTTTGAGCCATCTAAAACCGCCTTCTACTTGGTTCAAAACTTCTCGATCCGTCAAGTATTCGAGATGATGAATATCAGTGCCAGTCAGTCCTAAATTTTCGAGGGTTGCCAACAAAAAATTAACTGGTGCGTCTGTGATTGCACATTCGCCTGACGATAGTTCTGACCATTCGCCGATGCCAGTATGAGCATATTGTATGATTTTTTTTGCATCAAAATCAGTCGCTACTTGTAGTATGTGGCCGCAATTGCAAGTGCCATGATGACCCCAAGCATAGGCTGCACCATTGCGTAATCTGTCCGCTGCTTCGCGTAAAGTTTCTATTAATTTAAATGATGGATGTGCCATGTCGAATTATATTTTTAAGTTAATGCTTTAAAACTGAAATTGAAACAACAAAATTAGTGAGTTGTTCTGAAATTAGCAAATATTTTTTTATAAAATTTAAGATACAAGTTCGTTTTAAGTATTCAAAAATGCTGGGATTTTCTCCCACTTTTCAAGTTTTTAGTATTTTTAATAATAATTTTTATACTATATTTAAAGTATTGATAAACAGTTATTTATGTTGTATTTAAAATAGTATTGAATAAATTAAAATGTATAACAATGATTTAATATAAAAAATGTTGATAAAAATTTATTTTAACATAAAAAATTTAAATTATCGTAAAATGTTGATAGTCAAACATTTGTAAAATATCAAAAAATAATTTGAGAAAATGTGGAAAAAAAATGGCTTAAAAATTGAATTATTTTGATAAAAAAGTGGGCGAAAGTGGCAAAGTTTCCCAAAATGTCCTATTTTTGCCATAAGTTTGTAAATCATCACAGATTGTCATGATTGCAGGACATAAAACAAACCTTTTTTTATGATTAGACTCGTCGGTGAAGTAGAAAGTACGGTGGACAATAAGTGCCGCCTAAAAGTACCTTCGTCCATGCTCAAGCAGTATGGAGAGATGCCCGACGAGTTTGTCATTCAGATTGGCATTGGCGATTGCCTGTATTTGTTTCGCAAACAAGAGTGGGAGGAGTTTCAAACCAAACTCGATCAGCTCGATGATTTCGATCCAAACCAAATTGCGTTGTATCGTCGTTTGCAACATGGGGCTAATATTTTGAACATGGATAGCTCCGAGCGTATCTTGATGCCGAAGCGATTGATGGAAAAAGTGGGCATCGAGAAAGAGGTCGTTTTGTTTTGCGTTCGCGACCATATCGAGATATGGGATGCCGACAAGTACAACACGATGCTCGCTGCACCGATGGATATACTCGAAGAAACGACAAAGTATTTAAAAAAATCAAATTTATAAAACGCAACTATACAATGAGTTATCACAATCCAGTTATGCTCACAGAGTGTATAGAAGCGCTCAAGATAAAGCCCGATGGGGTTTACGTCGATGTAACCTTTGGAGGAGGGGGTCACACGCGCGAAATTTTGAAACATTTAGGAGCATCAGGTAAGCTCATTGCTTTCGATCAGGACGAAGACGCCAAGGCGAACCTTCCAGACGATCCGAGAGTATTATTCGTAGCCGCTAATTTCAGATACCTAAGTCGGTTTCTGAAGTTACATGGCTACAAAAAGGTGGACGGCATTCTAGCCGATTTAGGAGTGTCGTCT